>NZ_JAAHHM010000045.1:0-52514 GCF_010692445.1 Moorena sp. SIO3E8
GGTGGTCGGGTGGCGGGAGTTGGGAGTCGGGAGTAGGGAGTTGGGAGTCGGGAGTCGGGAGTCGGGAGTCGGGAGTCGGGAGTCGGGAGTCGGGAGTCGTGACTTAACTCTATGCCAGGCTTTTGCATTGCTCAAGGCTAGTTTCGATTGCGAAAATGCGTTCGCGTAGCGGCTCTTTCAGAGCATCGCTCTTTTGGTTTTGCTCAGAAGTCTTGAATCGAGTAATAAATGATTACCAACATGGCTGATCAACAAAAATAGTCTTAAAATACCAACTTCATCGAAAACTACGTCTCCCCTCTCCCCTATCTCCTCACACTCCCCTATCTCCCCACACTCCCCTATCTCCCCACACTCTTCCCCTAAAATCCCTTAACAAAAATTAATACAATTGGTAAAATAACAAAGCGTTGGACTGAGGCACAGCAAGCACAAACACCATGGTAAAAGCACAAATTGGGATTATTGGCGGTAGCGGACTTTACAAAATGGCTGCTCTCAAGGATGTGCAGGAGGTACCCATTGAAACCCCCTTTGGTTCTCCGTCCGATGCCTTGATGGTGGGAACCTTAGAAGGAACTACTGTGGCTTTCTTATCTCGTCATGGTCGCAATCATCATTTGATGCCTTCGGAGTTACCCTTCCGAGCCAATATCTATGCCATGAAGCAGTTAGGCGTGGAGTATATCATCTCTGCCTCAGCAGTAGGTTCTCTCCAGGAAGAGGTCAAACCCTTAGATATGCTGGTACCGGATCAGTTTATTGACCGCACGAAGAATCGGGTTTCCACCTTTTTCGGGGACGGGATTGTGGCTCATATTGGGTTTGGACACCCGGTGTGCAACCAACTGGCGGGAATTTTAGTGGATGCGATCGCAAGTTTGGAGTTACCAGAGGTGACCGTACATAACGGTGGGACTTATCTGTGCATGGAAGGTCCAGCATTTTCCACGATGGCGGAATCTAATCTCTACCGGAGTTGGGGCGCAAAAGTAATTGGCATGACCAATTTGCCAGAGGCCAAGTTAGCACGGGAGGCGGAAATTGCCTATGCTACCCTCGCCCTAGTCACGGATTATGATTGCTGGCATGAGGATCATGACCATGTCACCGTGAATATGATACTTGATAATCTACAGCGCAATGCGATTAATGCTCAGAAGGTGATTCAAGAGACAGTGCGCCGGTTAGTTGATAATCCACCCGTTTCTAAAGCCCATTCCGCCTTGAAGCATGCTATTTTCACTCCCTTAGATCAGGCTCCAGAAGCAACTAAGGAGAAGTTGGAGTTGATATTGCGGAAGTATTTGTAAAATCGCAAATATCGAAAGGTGGCGCAGGATATATATAGCAATTTTCTTTCCCATGAGGTACAAAGGGATCCCCCTAAATCCCCCTTAAAAAGGGGGACTTTGAGGTTGATACTTGTACCTCATACATGCAATAAACGCTATATATAGCGTTTTTATCAAGGGAGCAGGGAGTAGGGACTTCGGAGCAGTAGGAAAGACCTTGGAAAATTTTTTGGTGTTATAGGTACAAGGGAATAGGGAACAGGGAATAGGGAACAGGGAAAAGTAGGAAAGAGCTTGGATAATTTTTTCCCACTCCCCACACTCCCCACACTCGCGACTCCCGACTCCCGATTCCCGACTCCCGATTCCCGATTCCCGATTCCCTACTCCCTACTCCCTGCTCCCTACTCCCTCAAACCAAAAAATTAATACCTCACCCCAATAATAATTGCTATTAAAAATGAGAAATGATCTACAGCAATCCCTAAATCGAAGTTATATAGACCCCTCGACTCTGAGTATTTTCCAAAGAATTCTCTTAACGACAGATGGCACAGTAACAGATATGTTGGAAGCCTATCTGTTTGAACAGATTCGTCTAGTTAAGTTGTCGGAAGAATTGGTGACAACAACTGATGATATAGACCCAATGCAATTAAATAAAGGAAGCTCAGTACTTGATAGAAAAATACTATTACAGGGGAAAATAAGTCGTAAAAATTATATCTATGCTGAGTCAATTATTGTTATTGATCGCCTAGATGATTACTTTCAAAAAGATTTACTTAAAACTAAAACCCCCATTGGCAAAATCTGGCGAGAGCAGAGATTCGAGACCTTTAAAGAAATTGTGGATACTGGAAAAAAGCCAGCTAAGGAATTAGCTGATTATTTCGATATTGAACCGGAAGCAAATTTGCTTTTTCGTACCTATTGCGTCTTTTCTAATCACCAATCGGTGATGATGATTAGTGAATATTTTCCTGAAAGCTATTTTTTGAATAGAGTATAGGGAGTAGGGAGTAGGGAGTAGGGAGTAGGGAGTAGGGAGTAGGGAGCATGTCAACTTTGTAATTAGGTACATAGATCCCCCCTAACCCCCCTTAAAAAAGGGGGGAATTAGATTGAAAAGTCCCCCTTATTAAGGGGGATAATGGGGGATCTGAATCAGGGATTAACAAAACTGACATGCACCCGTAGGGAGTCGGAACCCACCCCTAACCCCGACCAGGAGGGGAACGGGAGTCGGGAGTAGGGAGCATGTCAACTTTGTAATTAGGTACATAGATCCCCCCTAACCCCCCTTAAAAAAGGGGGGAATTAGATTGAAAAGTCCCCCTTATTAAGGGGGATAATGGGGGATCTGAATCAGGGATTAACAAAACTGACATGCACCCGTAGGGAGTCGGGAGTCGGGAGTCGGGAGTCGGGAGTCGGGAGTCGGGAGTCGGGATTAGGTATAATAAACACTATATTTATTTTTTTATTGATTAATAAATAAACTGAAATATGAAACTAACAGGACCGCAATATCAACAATTAAGAGATGCTTTAATTGCCGCATTTCCTAAACCGCAAAGATTGGCTGAAGTAGTAAGATTCCGGCTTGATAAAAACCTGAATGCAATAGCAATGGGTGATGATTTAAAAGCAATAGTGTTTAGGTTAATTGAAGCCGCAGAAGCAGAAGGATGGGTTGATAAATTAATTGCAGGTGCCCGTGAATCAAATCCAGGTAACCCAAAGTTAGTCGCCATTGCCCTGGAGTTGAATCTTGCTATTACTCTACCTCAACCCCTATCCGCAAGAGGTGGATATGAAAAACTTATTAAGAAAACCAATCCTTTTTTAGACGTAAATCGGTGGCGGGAAAGGTTAGGTGAAATTGAAGGGCAAGTCTGTCGTGTCGAAGTTACTAAGAAGGATAATATTCTGGAATTTGGTACAGGTTTTCTGATTGCGCCCAATGTAGTTATTACTAATTACCATGTGGTGGAATCGGTAATTTTAGAACAAGCAACGTCTAGTAATGTTATCCTGCGTTTTGACTACAAGCAGTTAGGGGATGGTAAAGTTATCAACCCAGGTACAGAGTATCGCTTAGTAGAGGATGACTGGCTAATTGATCAAAGTCGTTATACCAACAATCCGTTACCAACCCCTGACGAATTGGATTATGCCTTGCTGAGAGTAGATGGAGTTCCTGGGGAAGAACCGATTGGGAAAAATCCCGATCCCGATTCTCCCAAGCGCCAGTGGATTGAGTTACCACAAGAGCCTTATCAGTTTGTGCCCGATACTCCACTGTTTATAGTGCAGCATCCCAAGGGGGAACCCTTAAAATTGGCCTTTGACACCGAGGCTATTATTACTATTGAAGATAATGGTACCATGGTTAAGTATAAAACCAATACCGAACCCGGTTCCTCTGGTTCTCCATGTTTTGATATTAACTGGAATTTAGTAGCGCTGCATCATAGTGGTGACCCAAGCTGGAAACCTAGTTATAACGCTGGCAGTCCTTTCAGTGCTATTTGTGCGCGATTAGAGAAGCAAGGGTTATTGACAGATTTACGTAAGGGTGAAGCAATGTGGTAAATGGTTGTCTGAAGCGGTAAGCCACCACTAGGTTGCCAAATACCAGCAAATAAAGCAAAATTTACGGAACTCGGTATAATCAGAGTGTAGATACTTAATTAGAGTCAGAATATCAAGTTCTATTTTTCACAGATATTGAAGTAACCATCAATGAATGCTGGAAATACCCCTGGTTATCTCCTCAAAAAGATAAACAAAGCACTGTGTAGTGCTTTTCCTGGTAAAGATGACTTAAAAATGATGCTGCGGTATCAATTCAATATAAATCTTGAAGAGGTTGCTGGCGATAAAAACTTGAAGACAATTGTTCAGGAATTAGTTGACGATTTTGAACATAAAAATAAGTTACCAAAATTACTTAATAAAGCCCTGAAAGAAAATCCAGGTAATCCTGAATTAAAGGCAATTAAAGAAAAATTTGAAATTACAACTAGTTTATTAAACTTATTGCTTCCTTTAGAAAACAATTTGATGAAGCAAATGCAAAAAGCTTATCAAGCTTGTTGTACCGATGACTACTTGAATTATTTAGAAGAAGATGAAATGCCTGAAAGTTTATATGAAATTCTAGATATTTTGGAGGATATCCCTCAACAAAATGATGATGAAAAACTTATTGTCAAATTTGTCGCTCGTTTATTAGAAACTGAATCTATTACAAATCCACATGCTGAGAAACTAAAGCAATGGTTAACAAAAACTAATAATAACGTTCCTGATTTATCCAATAACGTTTCTGATTCTGATACTGATTTATTAGATGAGCTGATAAGTTACTCTCCAAATCATCAGCAACCAAATTTAGATTCACAACCTTATCTGCTTGTTAAGGTAGATTCGAGTAAGCAATACTACCAACAACGCCAACCTAATTACTTAGTCTCAGCTTGGTTCATTCCTGACATAAATAATTATGATTACGAACGAAATAATAAACGCTGTAAATTTTTAGAGACTCCACCAGCTGATGGAGAATCTGAACAAGATGTCTTTTCTCTTGAAGACTTGCCAAAGTTAATAGAGTTTTTTCTAGATCAGTTAATTCAATATTCTAGGGAATATTACCGTCAACCAATACTTGTATTTTTTTTGCCTTATAAACTTCTGAACCATGAACTTGAAAAAATTCAAATTCAAGATGATGATGATTTACAAATTCCACTTGGTAGCGAGTATTGCGTTATTTTTCGCTCTGTTAAACGTTTGAAAAAATATCGTCATCAAGGCAAATGGTTAAATAAATGGACACAAATCCAAGATAATTGTGAAACATGCTTAAGTAACTTTGCTTTTATTAATTTTGAGTATTGGGAGGAATTATATACTGATTTGGAAGAAAGAAAGGCGATAGCTGTAAAATTAAATCAACCCCCATGTGAGCAGATATTGAAAGTGATTGATCGGACGGCAATACCAGTTGCTTTATGGCTGAGAAAGAATAATTTTGAAACTATAAATTGTCAAAATGAACTCGAACAATTACTCAATTGTAAAATAACTGAACTTCTCGAAAAGGTAAAACAACAACGTTTACAAGCTTTTGGCAAAGGGAATAAACAAGAACATATCGGAAACCATCTTGCTCTTTTGTGGGAAGACCCCTATCTACTACCACCCCAGATTGAATATACAACCCTATGACTAATAATTCTTGGAAAATCTTTCGCGGAACTCCCGAACAACCCCACAATGGCATTGAACGCCTGCCTGAGCCTCCTAGCTGGCGGAATTTTGAGAAAAAAGAACCGGGTAAAACCTATCAGACCAGGCCAGAAGAAATAGAGTTAGTGAATGCAGCGTTGTATCTGCGTCGTCCTTTATTAGTAACGGGAAAACCAGGCAGAGGAAAAACATCGTTGGCCTATGCAGTCGCTCAAGAGTTACAATTAGGAGAAGTGTTACGTTGGAATATTACCACTCGCTCCCATCTACAGCAAGGACTTTATAGTTATGATGCTATTGGTAGATTACAAGATGCTCAAGGCAGCGGCAAGGATAATTTAATGGAAATTGGTAAGTATATTCAATTGGGTCCCTTGGGAACAGCGTTACTATCCTCAACTAAGCCCAGGGTATTATTAATTGATGAAATGGATAAAAGCGATATTGATTTACCCAATGATTTATTGACGATTTTTGAAGAAGGCGAATTTGAAATCCCGGAATTAACACGACTAGGTGAGCAGTTTCCAGACTCAGACTCAGACTCAGGCATTCTTGTCAAAACCTGGGATAATCAAAAGACAACCATCCATAGCGGAAAAGTGACCTGTAAAGCCTTTCCCTTTGTAATCCTTACTAGTAACGGAGAGAAGGCATTTCCTCCGGCTTTTTTACGGCGCTGTTTACGATTAGATTTACGGGAACCAAGTCCCAAGGAATTAGAAGCGATTGTAAAAGCTCATTTAGAGGTAGAGGATATTATTGAAAAAGCAGAACCAATTATTGAAACGTTTATCGAGCGACGGAAGAAAGGAGACTTAGCTACAGACCAATTGCTCAATGCCATTTATATGTTAACTAAAACAGTTAATACAGAGGATGCTCCCATGGGTAACTCTCAAGACGAAGACAAAGACCAGAAAAAAGCAAAGTTAATTGACCAATTGCTACGGTACCTCAGTAGTATATAGTGTTTATAATAGCTATGAGGTAAACAGGATTTTTTGACTCTTGTCTCTTGCCTGCTCCCTGCTCCCTGCTCCCTGCTCCCTAAAACCCAGAGATTTGTAGGTCATGATTAGAATAATTGCTATATAAGGGATATGCTTGAAGAAGCGATCGCTATTCTACAACAAGCAGGATTTGATTTAACTGCTCGGGAAATAGCAGAAATTTTCTGGTTGGCTGTTCATCTAGACGAGTCAATAGACGAGTCAGAACCATCAACTCTATCCAAAGACCAATCACAGCAACCCCCAAATAAAAATCCAGATATCCAACCAGATCCCAAAAAATCATCATCACCTGGAGTCAAAAAACCTGGTGCTGATGTTTCTCTACGCTCTTCCAAACCTAAAAAGACTAAAGAAAGTCGAGAAGCAATTCCGATTAAAGTGCCAGCAGCGGTAGCATTGAGAAATACTCTGGCGTTGGGACGGGCACTTCGTCCGTTAATGGGGAAAGTCCCATCTGCTACAGAAACGATATTGGATGTAGAAGCTACTGTTTACCAAATTGCCGAATCAAAGATTTGGCTTCCAGTTCTGAAACCTGCTTCTGAACGATGGTTAGAGTTAGCGTTGGTAGTTGAAAAAACTAGTTCAACTGCGGTTTGGAAACAGACAATTACTGAACTGCAACATTTAGTCAAGCATCATGGTGCATTTCGGGATGTACGCACGTGGGAATTAAGGATTACTGACACCAAGGTAAACTTATTTTCTCAAACTAGCACGGGTCGGTATGATTCCACTCCCTATCCTCCCGAGGTATTAATTGACCCGAAGAAACAACGTTTAATTTTATTGGTGAGTGATTGTATTTCTGTGGCTTGGCGCATACAATTAATTCATCGAGTGCTAGAGTTGTGGGGACGCAATGGTTTACTTACTATCCTTCAGCTACTTCCTGAACGGCTTTGGGAACGCACGGCTTTAGCTTCAGAAATACCAGTGCAACTGCATTCTTTTAGTCCTGGAGTTGTCAATTCTCAGTTTATTGTTAAACCTTGGGATGAAGATGACATTGGACTTCTTTCAGAAGTCGGGAACAGTACTCAGAATAAATCTTCCTCTGTTAGTGTTCCCGTTGTTACCTTAGAACCCTACCCGCTACTGGCGTGGTCACAGGTAATAGCTGGTCAGGGGAATGTTACTACAGTGGGGTTTAACTTTGATGTATCCCAAGACCCCCAACCACAGAAAAGAGCAGTAGATGGTGAAGCCAGTCAACCCCAACTCGAAGCACCAGCATTAGTTAGTCGATTTCGTGCTACGGCTTCTCCGATGGCGCGTCGGTTAGCTGGATTAATGGCAGCGTCTCCGGTTATTAGTTTACCTGTAGTGCAACTAATTCAGCAAACCCTGCTACCAAAATCCGCACAAATTCATGTAGCGGAGGTGTTTATGAGTGGACTGCTCCAGTCTATAACCCCTGTAGACCAAAATTCAAATCCGGATTATATTGAGTACGAATTTAAGCCAGGGGTAAGGGAGTTATTAGTAGATTCTGTACCGATTAGTAAAACCCTTTCAGTTAATGAAAAAGTATCTGAGTTTCTTGCTGATCAATTAGGGTTATCAGTAAAGGACTTTGAAGCCCGTTTACTGACACCGGCAACTGCAAGTAATGATGGGTTAGAAGAAAAAATTCGTCCCTTTGCACGCCTAAAAGCTCAAGTTTTAGGGCGATTAGGAGGGGAGTATGCTCGTTTGGCTGAACAACTCCTAATCTCAGAAACCCCTAGATCAGCTAATCCTTCATCTCAATTTATTAAACTAGCTGGACAGCAATATCAACAATTAACCGATGCTTTAGTTGATGCTTTCCCATCAAAATCAAGACTTGCTGAATTGGTTGAATATAAATTCAGTAAAAATCTAGATTCTATTGCGATGGGAGATGACTTAAAAGAAATTGTATTTAAGTTAATTAAAGCTGCCCAAGCAGAAGGATGGGTTGATAAATTAATTGCAGGTGCCCGTGAATCGAGTCCAGATAACTCAGCGTTATTGGCCTTTGCCCAGGAGTTGAATCTTGCTATTGCTATGCCGCAACCGGATTCGGGCGCTGAGACGGGCAGCAGTACACATATCCTCCACCTCTCGGACCTCCATATAATCACCCCTGAGCAAGCTACCCTTTGGTCAAACCAACTCGCCCAAGACCTCAGCTACGAACTTCAAATCCCTCACCTTGATGCTTTGATCCTATCGGGTGATATCGCTAATTATTCCACCGCAGAAGAATACCAGGCTGCACAACAGTTTCTCGACCACCTCCGCGAAGACTTCCCCCTAGACCCCAAGCAAATTGTTCTAGTTCCCGGTAACCATGACCTCAACTGGAAACTAGCAAAGCAGGCTTATCAGTTCTGGGATCTCGAAGACTACGATGGTGAACTCAAAGAGGGTCACTACATCAAAATCAATGATGAGGTGATTAAAGTCCGAGATGAAGCCAAATACCAACAACGCTTTGCCAACTTTAGCAAATTCTATCAAGCTATCAAAGCTCAACCCTATCCCCTAGAGTATGACCAGCAAGGGATTATCGACTATCTGCCAGAGCAAAACTTGCTGATCCTAGGACTAAACTCCGCTTGGGAACTGGATCATCACTTCAAAACCCGTGCTAGCATCCACTCAGGTGCTCTGACCAATGCCCTGACCCAGATTCGCCGTAACCCAGACTACGATAAGTGCATGAAAATAGCGGTTTGGCACCATCCCCTCAATAGTGACGGAAGCGATCGCATTACTGACAAAGGCTTCATCTATCAATTGGCCGTTGCTGGATTCCGCTTCTTCCTCCACGGACATATCCATAAAGCCGAAAGCCACCTTTTCCGTTACGACTTCAGCCCAGGTGGGCGCAAACTTGATGGAATTTGTGCTGGTACCTTTGGCGCACCGACTTTTGAACTACGATCCGCTTATCCCTGGCAATATAATCTACTGAAAATTAACGATAAACAGCTCACTGTCCACAGTCGCCGTCGCGAAGAAGAAAATGGTGCTTGGAAACCTGATTCACGGTGGAGTCAGGGTCCAGGACAAAGTGCTTTGGATTATTATTGTATTGAGTTGTAATCAGTTGCCACTTTTCCTGTCATGGCTATTTCAATCCTTCCAAGACGCCTTATACTGGGCAGCATTCTTTGGCAAAAAAAGGCAATAGGGTAAAGAGTGTAACAAGCTCCCTACTCCCTACCAAATTAGAACTCCTCTAACTATACCAATAAAAAAAATCGGTCAAGTTCTGGTTAACCCCAATCTTTGACCGAATTCTATTGTGTAAGCCACCACAAATACAGCGGAGCTCAAATCTAGATACTGTTGATCAACGAATAAATTCCTCAGTGGTCAGTAGTCAGTAGTCAGTGGTCAGCTTTGTGGCACAGGCTTCCAGCCTGTGACCTAACCCATAAGCTGATAGCTGATAGCTGATAGCTTCAAAATAACCTCCACAATTCCTAGTCGCCAGGGCGTCAAAACCCTGTCTTGATGCAGTCGCTCATGGGGGAAACCCCCAAGACCGCGCTGCATCGCTGGCAAAACCCTATCCTAGTCTACATAGAAATATCGAATCAAAAAGGTCATCACCTCACCAGGCTTTTCAGTAGGTTCTGGAGTGCTCCACTCGTCGGGATAGGCGTATTTCAGGGCATAGATGGCATTAATCGTATTCCGAACTTGTTCAGGAGAACCGATCAAAACGTACTTGACTTTCTTAGGTTTACGACCAGGGTTTTGAGGGTTTTGATTGTCATCGGAGTTAGGCGGAATGTTTTTTGTCATGATCAACAGTATCCTTAAATGGTGTACATTATTAATATATACATAAATTAATCAAATGTCAAGGGGTTTAGGAATTTTTTTTTATTACGAAATAAAGAGTTGCTATAATAGTAAATAGGGCATAAGTAAGAGGGGAGTGTGGGGAGTGTGGGGAGTGTGGGAAGTGTGGGAAGTGTGGGAAGTATAAGGAATAAAAAATAGTTTGTATTTGTCTACATTTTTGGTAAAATTAATCCTAGATAGTGTGGGCAGGTGGCGCGGAAAGTGTGGAAATTTTATTAGATTTTTTGCCTAATTAAAAAAGCGATAATCCCTGCTCCCTGCTCCCTGCTCCCGACTCCCTACTCCCGACTCCCTACTCCCTACTCCCTAAAATAAAACTGTAGATGGAGGATTTAATAATGCCTAGTTTAACGGTCAAAGATTTAGAAACGCTGCAAGCACAGCATCCTGATTATCGGATGGAATTAATAGAGGGAGAAATTATTTTTATGAGTCCTTCAGGGTTAGAATCCGATGAAGTAGCACTAGAAATCGCTGCTCAACTTCGTAACTGGGTAAGACCGCGCAAATTAGGAAGAGTTTCTGGTTCTAGTGGTGGTTTTCGCTTACCGAATAAAGATGGGGACGTTCGCGCCCCGGATGCGTCTTTTATCCTAGCTGAACGTCTACCTCGCACTACGGAAGATTACGCCGAATTAGTCCCTGATTTGACATTTGAGGTAAAATCTAAAAGCGATAGCCTACCAAAATTGCGCCAGAAGATACAGCAATTTCTGGAATTGGGAACTAAAGTTGGGGTGTTAGTGGATCCGAGAACTCGCACCATGGAAGTTTATCGCCTCAATCAGGATAAAGTTGTGCTGGGGGATGGGGATGTGCTGCAAGTACCAGAATTGCTTCCTGGTTGGGAATTACCTATTGTTGAGGTGTGGGCACCGGAGTTTGATTGAGTATATACAAGGGAACAGGGAATAGGGAATAGGGAAGAGGCAATAGGCAATAGGCAATAGGCAATAGGCAATAGGCAAGAGTGAGATTATAAAGTAGGGTGGGCAAAGTAATATAATCATTAATACTCAACAAAACCAAACTGTTTTTGCCCACCCTACAAGCTACCTGTTCTCTATTCCCTATTCCCTGCTCCCTGTTCCCTGCTCCCTATATAAAGCTGTAAAACCATGAGATTCATCAGCCCGAAAACTGACTTTGCTTTCAAGAAAATCTTTGGCTCAGATCAGAGTAAGGATATTCTGATTTCCTTCCTCAATGCCATGATATACTCTGGTAATTCCGTCATCCAGGATTTAGAAATTATTGATTCCTATAGTGACGATTATTTGGTAAATTTCAAAGATACTTATCTGGATGTTAAGGCAGTATTAGAGGATGAAACGACTGTCCTGATTGAAGTGCAAATCTGGAATGTAAAGGATTTCGAGAAGCGAGTGGTTTATAACTTGTGCAAAACCTATGGTAATCAACTTAAATCGGGACAGGGATATTTCGATCTAAATCCGGTCATTGCTTTAACAATCACGGATTTTAAGTTATTCCCCTCAACCGAAAAAGTCATTAGCTGTTTTTACTTTCAAGAGGAAGAAGACCACTTGCCTTATCAGGAGAACGAATTAAAGTTGGTGTTTGTGGAACTCCCCAAATTTACTAAGCAACTGGAAGAGTTGGAAAGTGTGATAGATAAGTGGATCTTTTTTCTCAAAGAAGCGCCCAACTTAGAAATTATTCCTGACAAACTCAGGGAAATCCCACAGCTAGAACAAGCCTTAACAATAGCGAATCAAGCGGGGTTGAGTGTCTCAGAAGTGGAAAAACTCCGCAAACAGGAGATGGCCTTGGAGGACGCGCGACGTGCATGGAGTTTCGCGAAAAGGGAAGGACGAGAAGAAGGACGAGAAGAAATAAGGCTAGAAGGACGAGAACAAGGTAGACTTGAAGGAAAATACCAGATTGCTAAACAGATGAAGGCCGCTGGGTTACCCCTGAGTGATATTGCTCAATATACGGGGTTGACTATCGATGAAATTAATCAGTTGTCCTAAGAGAGTAATAAAAAGTTAAAAAAAAATACCAATTAACGTAGGGTGGGCAAAATAGTATAATCATTAATAATCAAAAAAACCAAACTGTTTTTGCCCACCCTACTACAAGTTCTCCCCGCGCCCCCGCCCCGCGCCCCCGCCCCTTTTTTTTACAAAATAGCATAGCCAGTGTGTTGTCGGATATGGGGAGGATGAAAGGCTAAAACAATTTGTTCTTTGGGTATTCCCGCCGCCAGTAGCTCTTCTGTAATGCCGTGATCTAGACCATCATGGTGTAGCCAAATTTTATTGTTACGTATCTCAGCATCAAAAATGAGTGAATGAATTCGTTGTGTATCGTTCCAACCTTCCCTAATAACTAGATAGCGAGTTTTATCATCGCTAACAATAATTTTACTGATCACGGTATTATTGATAGAATTATTTTTGTGACGATTCAGGATATTACAATAGTTTTTCAGTATCTGAAGAAGAGCTGTAGCACAATTGGTTACTCCAGTGAAGGTTTCCATAGCGTAATTGTCTCCTGGTTTTCATCAAAGATTAGTAATTTAAGATGACGACTTTCTATAACAATTTGGACAAGCTCCTCTTTGAAAAAACTGTTGTATATGCTGTGACGCACTGCCAGATAAAGTTCCCGTTCTGGGTAAAGTTTTTCAATCAGGTCTTCGTAGAGGAAATACTGTCCTAATGCTTGCTCAAAATCCCTGACAGGTGAGGCACTGATAAAGCTTTTAACTTCTACGGCGATTTTTTGGTTTTTACGCTGGGCAATGAGTAGCTTTTCTGCACCAAGGTCTACAAAGAGATCACGACCACCAACCTCTAAAGTGAAGGGCTCGTCTGTAATACTCCAACCGTCTTTTATTAAGGCGGCTTTGACAATATCGTGGTAAAAATCCTTGGCAGGCATGTAGAACGTGGATTAGAGGGATATTGCTATTATAGTAAAGATTATAAAGTAGGGTGGGCAAAGTAATATAATCATTAATACTCAAAAAAAACAAACTGTTTTTGCCCACCCTACAAGCTCCCTACTTACAAGCTCTGTTCCCTACTCCCTACTCCCTACTCCCTATTCCCTATTCCCTACTCCCTACTCCCTATATAAACCTCATAAACCTGTAAAACCATGAGATTCATCAGCCCGAAAACTGACTTTGCTTTCAAGAAAATCTTTGGCTCATATCAGAGTAAAGATATTCTGATTTCCTTTCTAAATGCCATGATATACTCCGGTAATTCAGTCATCCAGGATTTAGAAATTATTGATCCCTATAGCGCAGGGGATGTAGTAGATTTAAAAGACACTTATCTAGATGTTAAGGCAGTATTAGAGGATGAAACGACTGTCCTGATTGAAGTGCAAATCTGGAATGTAAAGGATTTCGAGAAGCGAGTGGTTTATAACTTGTGCCAAACCTATGGAAATCAACTTAAATCGGGAAAGATATATTTCGATATCAATCCAGTCATTGCTTTAACCATCACGGATTTTAAGTTATTCCCCTCAACCGAAAAAGTCATTAGCTGTTTTTACTTTCAAGAAGAAGAAGACCACTTGCCTTATCAGGAAAATGAATTAAAGTTGGTGTTTGTGGAACTCCCTAAATTTACTAAGCAACTGGAAGACTTGGAAAGTGTGATCGATAAGTGGATCTTTTTTATCAAAGAAGCACCCAACTTAGAAATCATTCCTGACCAGCTCAAAGAAATCCCACAGCTAGAAAAAGCTTTAACTATAGCGAATCAAGCGGGGTTTAGTGAGTCAGAATTGGAAAAGATTTGGAAACAGGAAATGGCCTTGTGGGACTGGCGAGGTGCATTGAATTTTGCGAAAAGGGAAGGACGAGAAGAAGGACGAGAAGAAATAAGGCTAGAAGGACGAGAACAAGGTAGACTTGAAGGAAAATACCAGATTGCTAAACAGATGAAGGCCGCTGGGTTACCCCTGAATGATATTGCTCAATATACGGGGTTGACTATCGATGAAATTAATCAGTTGTCCTAAGAGAGAAAGAAAAAGTTCAAAAAAATACCAATTAACGTAGGGTGGGCAAAGTAATATAATCATTAATACTCAACAAAACCAAACTGTTTTTGCCCACCCTACTACTCTCCCCGATTCCCGATTCCCGATTCCCGATTCCCGATTCCCCTTCCTATATCCCTTAACTAATCCATTCGTTTCAACCGCACCATAAAGAAACCATCCATCTGGTCTCGATAGGGCACAACTTTCAGCCAACCTTCCGGTGTTGAAAACCCCTTAAGAAACGAAAGAGTAGGGGGTTCAATTTCCCACTGAGAATGACCTTCCAGAAACCATTGTATTACCGCCTCATTTTCTTGAGGATTTAAGGTACAGGTAGCATAGACTAACACACCTCCGGACTTGACCCAAGTTGCGGTATGCTCTAACAATTCTTTTTGCAAAACAGTAAGTTCTTGAACTTTTTCTGGAGTCATGCGCCAACGAATATCAGGACGTCGGTGAAGGGTACCATTACCGGAACAGGGAGCATCTAATAACACAGCATTAGCGATGTTAGTAAATTCAGGGCAATCGCGACTATCACCAGTACTGATCTGAATCGATTGTAATTGTAACCGTTCGGCATTCTGTTGGACTTTTTTGAGGCGGGAAGCCGAGCGATCGCATGCCCAAATCTTGCCCTGATCTGCCATTAATTCCGCAATATGAGTTGTCTTGCCCCCCGGTGCAGCACAGGCATCAATCACCACATCACCAGGTTGAGGGTCTAGCAGATAACTGACCAGCTGGGCACTACAATCTTGAACAGTCCACCAACCCTCCTTAAACCCCGGTAGCTCTTGAATCGCACCAACACCACCCACAACCCGCAGTGCTTGGGGGACCTGAGCTGCATTGCTGAAAATAGGGATAATCTCACCATTCCCCTCGTCCTCGTGAGACACCAAGGTCGGTAACCGCTGAATAGCCACTTCAGCAGATTGCATCCCTGCCTCCACCTCCTCCATGGACACCTTGAGGGGATTTACCCGTAAGTCAATAGTAGGAGATTGGTTAAACCATTGACACAGCTGTTCTGTTTCCTCTGCTCCCAGCTGTTCTAACCACAGCTCGATCATCCAATCGGGAAAACTGTGTAAAATGCCCAAACCCTCGATATCCCCTTCTGGCAACTGCAAAGGGTCAGGGGAATTGGCAGCTAAACGGGCATAGTTTCGTAGTAAACCATTAACCACCCCTGCCAGTCCTTTGAAGCCATTGTTCTTAGCTAGGTCAACGGTGGTATTGACCGCTGCTGAAGCAGGAATTCGGCCTTGATAGCGCAGCTGATATAGTCCAAGGTGAAGTATAGTGCGCAAATCTGGAGGTTGTTGATTCGCTTTCTTTTTGCCCAACTGGTCAAGTAGAGCATCCAAAGTGCGCTGTCGTCGGACACTACCATAAACTAATTCTGTCACTAAGCCCCGATCAGCACCAGTTAACTGAGCAGTGTGTAGCACTCGATTCAGGGCAATATCAGCAAAAGCACCCCGCCGATGAATATCCCGGAGAGCTAGGAATGCTAACTGGCGAGGATTTTGTTTATCAAAGGTTGACGGTTGACCCTTGACCGTTGACGATTTATATTGGCTCACAAACTCTGTACTCCTCTGGATGTCAACTGATCAGCTAATATGCAGTTATAACAGTTATTAATTCGGTTCGGAACAAAGTCCTGGGTTTTAGGGAGTAGGGAGTAGGGAGTAGGGAGTAGGGAGGAAAAGGAAGACAAGTCCAATCACCCCACACCCCACACCCCAAAGTTGATACTCACGTCTTTGTTAAAAACCTACCCTGATCAGCTCCTCCCTGTTCCCAGATCCGCTGTTCCCTATTCCCTGTTCCCGACTTCTGCAAGAAGTCTAGTTATCAATTCGGTATTGAGAACTGCTATAAATAAAATGGTTAATCCTTTTTAAACATTGGGTATGTCAGCCACCTCAAGCCCTTTACCAGAAGCTCTTGCTCGGATTGTAGAACGCTTTCAGCGCCGCAAAGACCCCAAGCAACGGTATCAGCAGTTGCTGTGGTACGCCAAGAAGCTTCAGACAATGCCAGAAACTGATAAAGTGCCAGAAAACAAGGTTCCTGGCTGCGTGTCCCAGGTTTATATCACTGCTAACTTGGATGATGGCAAAGTCTTGTATCAGGGAGACTCAGATGCCCAATTGGTTAAAGGATTAGTAGCGTTGTTGATTGAAGGCTTGAATGGACTGACGCCGACAGAGATTGTCAACCTATCTCCTGACTTTATTCAAGACATAGGATTGAACGCTAGTTTAACCCCTTCTCGCGCTAATGGATTTTACAACATTTTCCAGACCATGAAGAAAAAGGCCCTGGGATATCAGTTGGGAATGTCTTCGAAAGAATTGAATTGAGACTATCCCAGATAGAACTGATAGATTGGTTAAGACAAAATTAAACAAAAAAAAATCCCTAGCCGGTAGCTGAGGGATTAGTCAGGGTGCATCTACTATTTCTTAATCCTTCATTACTCTGTCTAAATCCGGAAGAAATTAGAAACCCTTAGGCCAAGGAGACAGCCAAGATGGCTATCCCAATAACTGATAGATAACTTGAGACAAAATTAAACAAAAAAAAATCCCCAGCCGGTAGCTGAGGGATTAGTCAGGGTGCATCTACTATTTCTTAATCCTTCATTACTCTGTCTCGATCCGGAAGAATTTAGAAACCCTTATGCCAAGGAGACAGCCAAGATGGCTATCCCAATAACTAATAGATAACTTGAGACAAAATTAAACAAAAAAAATCCCCAGCGGGTAGCTGAGGAATGAGTCAGGGTGCATCTACTATTTCTTAATCCTTCATGACTCTGTCTCGATCCGGAAGAATTTAGAAACCCTGTAAGCATTCAGCGGTCAGCGGTCAGCCGTGAGCTAAAAGCTCACGCTACGCGAACAGCTTTCCATAACTCAGCATTATTCGAATGCTTACTTGGTTTTATTCAAAAGTTCCGTAGCTTCCTAATAGCCCATAAGCACATCAAGTAGTACGATCTGTAGCGCTAATCGCTGACCGCTGATAGCTGATAGCTGAATGCTTACGAAACCCTTATGCCAAGGAGACAGCCAAGATGGCTATCCCAATAACTAATAGATAACTTGAGACAAAATTAAACAAAAAAAATCCCCAGCGGGTAGCTGAGGAATGAGTCAGGGTGCATCTACTATTTCTTAATCCTTCATGGCCCTGTCTCGATCCGGAAGAAATTAGAAATGGGTAGGCCAAATCAGAAGCCAAGTTGTGAAACCGTTTGACCCTGAGGTAAAAAACCTAGCCCTTTCAGCCACACTTCCCTTTCTATCCTCTCCCCCCACACATCCCAAACCTTCCACAAGACCCACACTTCCCGGACGAAGTACCTCACCCAATTGAGAACTGCTATAAACTTGGATAAGTTCTATAAACCAGAAAGCACAATGGAAAGTATTAAATTAATCTCCCATGTGGGGTCTGATGGCATTCTACATCTGGACGTTCCAGTAGGGATAACGAACAAAGAATTAGAAGTTATGGTAATTTTTAACCCATTAAAATCATCGTTAAAAGTAGAAACACCCCAAGGTTGGATGCCTGGTTTTTTTGAGGAAGTAATTGGGGGTTGGGCTGGAGAACCGTTAGAATTATATAGCAATTATCAGCGACGTTTGAGGTACAAATTACTCCCTAAACCCCCCGAAAAAGTACCTCACTGAATTGATAAATACTAGATAAATACTACTGGAGCAAGTTGATAAATATTGGTATTAGCGTGTATAATACCAACCCATAATTTATCTTAACCATTGTGTTGAAGCATCAAGCATTAGCCCGGATCAGCTCTGCTACTACTGGCTGGAGTGATGTGATGGTATTACTATTGGGGTTGCTGGTGTTAATCCATGGCTTGGGTGGATATGGATTGTATGAACCCCACGAGGGTCACTTCGGCGGCGTTGCCCGTGAAATGCTGTTGCGTGGGGATTGGATTACGCCTCATCTCAACGGTTCACCCTACCTGAATAAACCCCCATTACTCTATTGGCTGATAGCCACCAGTACAGCCCTATGGGGTGCCACAGAGTACGCAGCACGGCTCCCCCTAGCCATTATCGGTTGGCTTGGTGCGATAGTTGCCTGGAAATGGGCGCGAGAACTCTGGAATCCTAACGCTGGTCGTCTAGCGGCTTTAATGCTTTGCTCGACTACTGGCTGGTTTGTGTTTACCCACCAGATTCTGATCGATGTACTCTTGGCTACCTTGCTCTTAGCTACCTATTATTGCTTGTGGCGGTTACAGAGGGAACCTCACTGTTGGATGTACTGGTTATGTCTGTATAGTCTGTTAGGATTGTGTGTCTTAGGCAAAGGGCCAGTATTCCTAGGATTTCCCCTGATTGGTTGTTTAGCGATCGCATTTACACAACGGAGCTTACGACTATTCCAGCAATTGCGAATTCGGCTAGGAATAATCGTGACCTCTGTAGTAACCTTGCCATGGTTTATCGCAGTCGAACAGGCTAACCCAGGCTTTTTCCACTACTTTCTGTTCAACGAAAATCTCCAGCGGATAGCGGATACCCGATGGCCACCAGATTATGAAGTATCTAAAGTCAGTGCCATAGGCTATTTAGTTGTAACAGCAATCTGGTGCCTACCGTGGATAGTGGTACTACCCCAAGCACTCCCCATTGGATCAGGAATTTAGCAGGATTATCCAACTATCGGGACTTCGATGGCATAATTTATGCGATCGCACTCTGGTTTAGTAGTGGTTGTATCATTAGCTGACCGCTGACCGCTGACCGCTGACCACTAAATGGTTACCTAAAAATTACCGAAAACTATCATTTCAAAATCAATAGCTCTCCAGTAATTTTCAATCCTCTTTGAGTTTTATCAAAGACACTAAATCGGTCTTTCCTAACTCTAGCCAGCCTAACTCATGAGGGGGTTTTTCTATCGCCCTCGTCCTAGTTAGTTGCAGGGTTTGCCCCAGCAGCGGAAGATTACTTAAGCCAATTAAAATAGCTACACTAAAGCTGATGATCGCATCCGCCTGAGGCCAGTTGAAAATTCCAACCGCCAAAGCAGCTATTATAGTGCCGATTGAGCCAACTACGTCTGCCAGTACATGCAAAAATGCACCACGCAGATTGAGGTCTTGCTCAGTATTTTCCCCTAGCCAATAGAGGTTAATGCTGTTGATCACTACGCCAATTAACGCAGTGACTAGCATCGGCAAACTGAGGATTTCCTCAGGTGTCCCTTGCAGATGGGCGATCGCTTCTCGCCCAATCCATACAGACATAGCCACTAGACCGATACTATTGATCAGACCAGCCAAAACCTCAATCGGTTGATTGCTCATTTGCTTTCGAGACTTCGAGGAGCCTTGAGCCAGCCATGCAGCAAGCAAAGCAATACTCATTGCTACAATATCTGCCAGCATGTGAGCCGAATCAGCTTTGAGAGTTAAACTGTGGCTAACAAAGCCGACAACCATTTCGAGTAAAGCAAAGATTGTGATTAATACAATCACCCTCTTCAACCGCTGAACCTTACCCAGAGATACGCTGGTCTGGCACAAACAACCTAATCTGTTGCAATTGAGCATAGTTTAAATTACTTTGGTTAGTCAACTGGGAAAATAGTCTTGCCTCGGAAAATAGTTTCCTGCACCTTGATATCAATGATATCCATTGGCTCAACGTCCAGAGGATTGTCAGAAATACTCACAAAATATATTGTTTTTTAATAGAAATTTCCATGATTAAATTTTCTTTATATAGAGAAATTTTTTCCCTAATACAACATAAGTAAATCTGAGTAAAAACTTGTTATCACAAGTTTAATTAATGTCTATAACACTAATCTTATACTGTTGTCAAGCCAATGATAATTTTAAACAATATGAGCCTTAAATACCATATAGCCAA
The DNA here is from genome assembly GCF_010692445.1 of Moorena sp. SIO3E8. NCBI lineage: Bacteria > Bacillati > Cyanobacteriota > Cyanophyceae > Coleofasciculales > Coleofasciculaceae > Moorena > Moorena sp. SIO3E8. The sequence goes on from NZ_JAAHHM010000045.1 coordinate 20,395, forward strand.
ACCTATTTTATTGTCAAAATTTAGTTTTCTTGAAAAATTTAATTTTAAGGAATTATATTTGAGATAGTACCAAAGTCTATCAACGCTTCTTGATGCAGTCGCTCATGGGGGAAACCCCCGCATGAAGGCGCTGCATCGCTTTACTATGCTTAACGTACCGCCGTTTAAGTGACCTCAACAAGTTGATAAGATCACAACTTTATTGATTAAATTTTCACAACTTTATTGTATTACACACATATTACAAACTAGGCGACTCAGTAGGTAAGACACCGTCATATGAACAACTAAGGGACTTGCGTGTAAAAAAAAATACCAATTCAAGTAGGGTGGGCAAAGTAATATTATCTAGAAGACTCATTTGAACCAAACTGTGTCTTGATGCAAAGCGCGAGTGGGGGAAACCCCCGCATGAAGGCGCTGCATCGCTTTTTGCCCACCCTACAAACTCCCAAATTAGTTTTTTAAGTTTTTTAAGGTTTTCATCCTATTTATACTTTTTGTATTATTACAAAAGGAAGGAGCCAGAAGCCAGCGCGAAGATTCGACAACTGGCGCTGGCTTCTGGCTCCTTCCCTTAGACTTCCTTCTAGAGAATTTTGAGGAAATGCCGGAAAAACTCCAAAATTTCCTCTGTCCCCCAGATTAACCAGATGGGGAGATGGGGAGATGGGGAGATGGGGAGATACCGAAAAGTAGGGCAAGAGCCAAGAGGCAAGAGTTAATAAAGTATAGCGCTGCATCACTGCTCCCTGTTCCGGTGATCCGCTGTTCCCTGTTCCCTGTTCCCTGTTCCCTGTTCCCTGTTCCCTATTCTCTATAAAAATGTATCTCACCTAATTTAAAACCGTTTATTCTAAGATACTGTGTGTTAGGCATTTTAATTCTTTACTAAAAATTAACAATATCTTCTAATTTTCTTTAACACTAATATCTTGACAGTTGTAAACTAGTATTAGCTATCGTTACAAAAGAAAACTATTTCGGTGTCGCCATTGAGAGTAATACTACTCAAATTTAAAGTGCCTTTGTCAATCAAATAGGATGACCTATTATCTCCTTTATTAACGGAGACTTAGAGACTAGTTCGTTTTCCCTTTATTACACAGGGATGATTTACCCTGTTTCGTTATTTTTATAGTCATAAACAACAGAATAAACCACAAAAAATGGTAATGTGACCTGTTTTATTTTTCCAGTATTAAACAGGGGTGATTTGACTTGATTGGTTCTCAAAAATTACTAAAAATTTACTAAATTTTAATTACTAATGAATGCATCTACTCCTGTTCAAATCAACCCATCCAATGGAAATGGTGAGACTGTACCTAGTATCATCAGCAGCAATTTCTCAACCAATTTATCAACACAGTTTAACTATGGTGATGCTGTCGAAAAGTCCTTCTTATTTTATGAAGCTCAGCGCTCTGGTAAACTTCCAGAGGACAATCGCATCCCATGGCGCGGGGATTCTGGCCTCAACGATGGTGCTGATGTAGGAGTTGACCTCACTGGCGGTTATTACGATGCTGGGGACCACGTCAAGTTCGGCTTCCCCATGGCTGCTGCCATGACTATGCTAGCTTGGGGGGCAATCGAATATCAAGATGCCTACCAGCAAATGGGTCAATGGGATGAGGCGTTGGATGCCATTAAATGGGGTACCGATTACATACTCAAAGCCCACATCACAGACAGTAACGGTCAAACCCAAGAGTTCTGGGCACAGGTTGGATCCGGTGAAATCGACCACAGCGTCTGGGCACCGCCGGAAACCATGACCATGGCGCGACCAGCCTACAAAATTGATCCGTTAAATCCAGGTTCTGACCTAGCTGGTGAATCCGCTGCTGCCTTAGCTGCTGCCTCAATTGCCTTCCAATCCACAAACAACAGCTACGCTAATGAACTACTCACAAACGCCAAAGCCCTATTTGACTTTGCCGAGACCTATCAGGGTAACTACTCTGACTCTATCGCCGATGCTGCTATTTTCTACAATTCTTGGAGTGGCTACGAAGACGAACTAGCCTGGTCTGCAAGTTGGCTGTACAAAGCAACCGGTGACCAGACCTACTTGGATAAAGCCGAAAGTTACTATCTAGGTATTGATCCGACTCAGACTCAATCTTGGGATCAAAAAGTCTATGGTACTGGCATCCTCCTTGCTCAGGAAACTGACGAAGATAGGTACCGTATCGAAGTAGAACGCTGGCTGGACTACTGGAGTGACGACAGTGGTGAAGGGATCGAATATACTGAGGGTGGACTAGCTTGGTTCAATGACTGGGGTTCCCTACGATATGCTGCCAATACCGCTTTCCTTGCTGGTATTTATAGTGATACCGTTAATGATGCTAATGGTCGTTACTCCGATTTCGCAGCTGATCAAATTGACTACATTCTTGGGGATAATCCCAATAATTTCAGTTATGTTGTCGGTTTTGGCCACAATTCTCCCAAGAATCCCCACCATCGTGGAGCCCATGGTTCCACCACCAATGACATCGAATCACCAACGGACAACCTCAACATTCTCTATGGTGCATTGGTAGGTGGTCCCTCTGAACCAGACGATAATGCCTATGTCGATGATCGAACTAACTATGCCATTAATGAAGTCGCTCTTGACTACAACGCTGGCTTCACTGGTGCTCTGGCCCGTATGTACCGTGAACAGAATCAACTCAGTCTGGGTTCTAACCTTGAACCAATACTGTCTACAGTAGATCCAATCACTGACTCCATCATGGAACTGTCCCCCGCCGGGGAATTCTAAACCGTTTATTACCAGGTTTTTCGATTATTTTAGTACATATATACACAAAGTTAACTTCTAGGGAAAAAAAAATATTAGGCTTCTTGCATAATTATCCAAACAGAGGTGGATAGCTCTTATAGATACCTAATTACAATCTAGACAAAATTCAGGAGCAACTTTCATGAATACATTAATCGGCGGTTCAGGTAATGACATTCTAGTAGGAGACAACAATAACGATAACCTGATCGGGGGTGCTGGCAATGACCTCTTACTAGGTGTGGGTGGCAATGACCTTCTTGATGGGGGTGCTGGCAATGACACCCTGGCAGGGGCTGCTGGGGAAGATTTACTTGATGGCAGAGCTGGCAATGATTTATTAAGCGGTGGTGATGGTATTGATCTTCTAGATGGTGGTCAAGGCAATGATACCCTGATTGGCGATCGCGGTGATGACAATATCAATGGCGCAAATGGTAATGACCTACTGATTTGGAATAACGGTGATGGCAGCGATATCATGGAAGGGGGTGCTGGCTTTGATGTAGTACAAGTCAATGGTGCAGATGGTGCCGGAGATAACTTTGCCCTCAACCCCTTTGGCCCCAGGGTACGCTTTGAGCGGTTGAATCTCGGTCTGTTCAACCTGAATGTCAATGATGTAGAACAGTTTGAGATCAATGGTCTTGGGGGTGATGACACCTTAACTGTTAATGACTTGTCCGGTACTGATGTACAGCAGGTAGTCTTTAATGGCGGTGATGGTAATGACTTTCTCGACGGAACCAATGCTGTCTTACCTTTGGTTGGTATTGGTGGAAATGGCAATGACACCCTGATTGGCGGGGCTGGGAATGACACCCTCAGAGGTAATGCTGGCAATGATAGCTTAGTTGGCGGAGCTGGTGATGATAACCTGATTGGAGATGCCGGGAATGATACTCTGATTGGAGGTGATGGCGATGACAATCTGGTTGGTGGAGATGGTAATGATGTCCTAATCAGTGGTAACGGTATTACTAGCTTTACTTTTGGTGGAGTTTCCAATTTCAGCGATTTGGGTCTCGATAGCATTATTAACCTCGGAGGCCAAGACAAAATTCGTCTGGATCTAAGCATCTTCACTACGCTCAGTTCGAGTGGCGGCTTAGCTAGCAGTGAATGGGCGGTTGTATCCAGTAATAGCCAGGTCGCAAGTAGTAGTGCTTGGATTGTCTACAACAGCAACACCGGGGATCTATTCTACAACCAGAATGGCAGTGCAGCTGGTCTGGGAAGCGGAGCTCAGTTTGCTCAATTCGACCCCAACACCAATCTCGGTGTCGGAGACTTTGAGGTATTTATATAGTAGTTTTTTGTTGAAGGTTTTTTGTTTAAGGAACTGCGCAAAAATAACTTTCCTATTTAAGGTTAGGAATAATTTGGGAATTCCATTCTCCCTGAAAATCGGCTGGTTGTAGATTCACTTGAGACAGTTGAGAGTCACTAATACGTTGACCAATTTGATATTTGCCCTGATCAAGTTCCCCATGAATAGTCAATCCCGTTTGAGTGGTTGTATTGGCAATTAAATTTACCACTACTTCTCGACTAATTAAGGGTCTACCTCTCCAATTTTCGGTAATTTGACAAAACATACGATGTTCTATTTTGTTCCACTTGCTTGTTCCGGGAGGAAAGTGAACTACCTTAATCTTAAGTCCCGTTTCATCAGCTAATTTTTGCAACTCAGTTTTCCTTTGGCGTTGCCGATAACCATTGCTTCGGACAGCATCTGCTGTGATTAACAGTTCTTGAGCTCCTGGGTAGAGCTCTATGCCCATTTTTTGCCACCAAGTACGAATTGATTGAACCGCTTGCCTCAGCGGTATCATGGTCAATACCAACATTAACCCATCCTTGATTATTACTTACATCATAAATTCCCTAAGGGTACACTTTGCCTAAATTCGGGTCAGCAAAGTCATGCATCTTTACTTTGACTGGCTCTTTTTTCCTTTCCCATTCCTTCCCTTCATTTTTGTAGTTTCCAATTATTTCTTTTTTCTTTGTATCTACTGAAATAACGGGTTGCTCTCGACCTTGATACTCTTTGATTTCTTGATTAATATATTGAAATTGTTCGTCTCGATCTGGGTGACCTTTTCCCTCTGAACTTTTTCGATTACTCTGTAAACTATATCCTAGTTGATGCAGTAACTTCGCTACTGTTCTTGGACTAATTTGATGTCCGATTTTTCTTAATGCCTCAGCAATTTTTGATGTGCTTTTTGATGTCCATCGCAGTGGCGATTCCGGGTCTCCACGTGTGATTGGGTCAATCAACTCTTCTAAATCTTTGAGCAGTTTTGGCTTACTCTGCTCATAGCTCTTTCTGCCTCCTCCAGGTTTTCTGATCCTAGTTGATGGAGCAACAGTCGCTACACTACTCAACGGTTGCTGTAGCTCTTTGATACCTTCTGAGACTGTTTTGGCACCAATGCCTGTGGCAAAGACTACCAGCTCTATCCCATTTTCACCTAGTGCTACTGCTTCCGATGCTGCCCACAATCGTCTCAGCTTTTCATTCATGTAAGGCACTAATGCCTCAAACTTGATTCTGAGGGACTCGATGATTGACATATCCATGATTTGACCAAATGAGCGCACTAATACTATAGATGGTGCTTGAACTAAGTGATATCCCATCCCCCATCAGACACCCCAACTATTCTTAAATCTCTTCATAATCTAATTTACCACCAATGGAATTATTTATAACTTCTCTATTGGTAAGTTATTTTTGCGCGTGTCCTAAAGTCAACTTTCAACAAAAAACATTAAACCTTCAACATCAAACCTTCAACATCAAACCTTCAACATCAAACCTTTAACATCAAACCTTCAACATCAAACCTTCAACTTTCAACCTTAAACCTTCAACCTACCCTACACCGAACCCCTACAGCAAACAACCTTCATGCTCATTAATAACCGTCCTAATTATAGGAGTTATGGTAAACAATGTGCGATTACTGTGGGACACTTTTTCCATTAGTGAGCGCCTTTCCAAAGACTGTAAAACTGAAATAAGTTGTGAATTATAGTCTAAAGTAATACTATGGCGCAATTGTTTAATATAAATGGGGGTAGGATTCCTAGCTAGATAGGCAATCACCTTTTTCTCTGACTGATCTAACCGATTCAATTGCTCGATTAAAATTGTTTTCATTGGCTCAGGAACAATCACGTCATCCCAATTTAAAAATTCTGATACACTACCAAAAAAAAAGTCTTTAATTGTTTTTACAGCCAGCTTTAAGCCTAAGGGATTGCCTCGATAACGTTTAATGAGTTCTATGTCTTGCTCTTGTTCAGACAAACCATTAGCTACTAATAGTTTCCGAGCATCTTCTGTTGGTAAACCGTTTAGGGTTAATGAACGAGTGGAATAGTTTTTTTTCTCCAGTAACTCCATTTGTAGCGGTGGTTCCCAACTGATTAGGAGCAAACAACTTTGGTGTCTTTCTTGTCCTACTCGTCTAAAAAGTTTACCATAATCCTCATATCCCGCTTTATACTGTCCAACTAAAGTGCCACGGCTTAAAATCTGCTCAGCATCATCGAGTATTACCAGACAGCGATGCTCTCGTAAACACTCTAGAAAATCAGACATCAGCAGGTTAATATCTTCTGGTAACTCCGATGACTGCTGGTGAGACAGGAATGGTATCAGCTGTGTCAGCAGTTGCTTCAGGGGTTGGCCAGAGGATAGCGATCGCCAAATAATATAATCAAACTCCCCCTGAATCTCTCGTGCTAGCTTGGCAGCTAAGGATGTTTTGCCAACGCCTACTATCCCAAGTATTGCTACCAATTGGCTTCGTTTGAGACTAATCCATTGCTTAAGGGTGTTCAGTTCCCTAGTGCGTCCATAGAATGCAGAAATCTGTGGTGCTTCACCCCAATCTTGGCACTGCTGCGGAGTTTTGTATCCAGCGGCTTCCAGCCATATCGAGATATCTCTCCAACTTTTTAGGGTGTTCGATTTCCGATTAGTTAAGGTTTCTACATACCGATACAAACCTTTAGTTAGTTGAACGCTAAGTGAGCCACAACTCCAATGGAGAGCACCAGCAATTTTTTTGGGAGCATAGCCGCACAGCAAACCTCTTAAGCATGCTTTTTCCACTGGGGTCAATTTGATTTCCCTATTTGTAGCAATGGTTTTTTTCTGAGCCAGTTCTGTATACAACTTTTCTAAATTCCACAGTTTGGCTGCTTTGATAAACAGTTCATCTTCAAATCGATTGGTGTTATAGTTCATAGTAGGTAATTCTAATCAATAGCACCGACTAGCTACCTATAAACTAATCAATAAACTAGTAAATAATGTAGCTATTGGGAGCGTTTACTAGATAGATTTGCAAAACGTATATGTCCCCGATGATGATAACTATGCTGTTTTGATTTTTTTGAAAAAATCAGTTTTTTTGACATCTATACGTAAGCAAATTACCCGGATTAATGTCCCTAAATTGGTAAGAGTTTTAAAAAAAAAGCTAAGGAAATATTAGAATTTTAAATCGGAAATTATCAGGTAAATTCGGCTGAATTTAGGTTTAATTTAATTCCTAAACTAAACACCCCCGATAACCGATTGACTGACAAATCTAGTTTACTTTATTTGAGAAAATTTGACAGTACCCGTTATGGGTACCATAGCAGTTCTCAATTGGGTGAGGTACCTCGCCCTTGGGGTTTTAGGGAGTCGGGAGTCGGGAGTCGGGAGTCGGGAGTCGGGAGTCGGGAGTCGGGAGTCGGGAGTCGGGAGTCGGGAGTCGGGATAAGAAAATTGAATGTACTTCATAAGTAGGATTAACACTATATATCTTTTTTGGATCGAGCTGGTGCTGCCAAGTAACAAGTCACAATTAACAAATGTTAATTGTTTATTAATAATTAATTAATAACTATAGCGATTCTCATAGTAATTAGCTACACACACCTATTTTTTCCCTGTTACCAGATTCGCTCTTACCTATTCCCTATTCCCTATTCCCTATTCCCTGTTCCCTGTTCCCTATTCCCTGTTCCCTTTGCTAAGGCTATACTCCTTGACCTAATCCTAAAACCTAATCAACTGCTAATCACCATTAGGTATGTTATAGCTGCTGCGATCGCTAAGGTGGATTCATACCAAAAAAAAGAGAAAATTAACCATGGCTACGTTAGTAACTGAACTTGATAAGCTATCCAACCTAATTCCGGAATCAGAACTAAATTTAATCAAGTCACTGCCACAATCTATTCAGAACCAGGTAGTTCCTAGCCCCGATTTATCTAAGTCTGCTGGTACACCGATTCAGTTAAATTTGACCCAGATACAACAGTTAGTTCCCAATGATTCAGGCTTAAAAAGCTTATCATCGAAATCTATAATATCAGGGCCTTTTAACTTTATTATTGGTACTCCCAATCCTGACTTTTTAATAGGTAGTAACAAGAACGATTTAATTTTAGGACGTGGCGGAAATGACGTCATTGTAGCACTCGGTGGCAATGACCTTGTGTTTGGTGAAGAGGGAAATGACATTATTATCGCTGGCTCAGGTAATGATTTTGTATCTGGCGGCTCAGGTAATGACTTTGTGTTTGGCAGTTCTGGTAATGATATCTTGGATGGTGGCTCTGGTAATGACTCCCTATTTGGCGGAACTGGCACAAACAATTTTATTGGCAGTAGTGGTAATGATGTCCTGGATGGAGAGGAAGGTAAGGATACCGTCGATTACACTGGTCTCGGTCGAGCCATTACTCTTTTACCCACGGGAATCGTTAACAAAAGTGGTCTTGGTAAGGATGAGCTGATCCGAGTGGAGACGATTATTGGGGATGCAGGTCAAGCTAATACTATTGATGCCTCTTCTGCTGGTACTGGTGCCTCTGTGAACGTAAATCTGCAAAAGAACAGTTTACAGATTAATGTTGTTAATGGTCCAGTTCTGAATCGCACTGTCCAAAACTTTGTGAATGTCAAGGGTGCTGGTGGCAACGATACCATTATTGGTGATAACAACAGTAATCAACTTACTGGTGGTGCCGGAAGTGACGAGATTACTGGTGCCGGTGGTAATGATACCATTGTAGGTGTCGATCCCAACAGTATAAAGCCAGGTATTAAGGAAATTGATGTCTTAACCGGAGGAGCTGGTGCTGATAAATTTGTGATTGGAGATAGCAAAAATCCTTACTATGTCGGTGGAGGAGGATTTTTGGGTCTGAATGATTACGCTCTACTTAAGGATTTCCAATCCGGTACGGATAAAATCCAACTCAAAAAAGCCAACTATATCTTTGGATCAAACTTTATCGCTCTTAATAACGGCTTATCTTCTTCTGAGAAAAGTCTTGCTTCAGCTGAACAGATTGCTCAGGATATTGCTGGAGGTAAGAGTAATGGTGTTCAATCTCAGCTGACCACAGGGGATAGTTTGGACTCTGTTAAGATCGCGCCTAGTTTCGGCTTTGACATTGTTGCGATTGTGTCTGGTGGCTATAACCAAGGGGATCTGATCTTTGTCTAACTCAGATCTTGCACCAAGTTGAAAATTTACCTGTCAAGGTAGGGAACAGGGAACAGGGAACAGGGAACAGGGAACAGTTGCGTAGGGTGCTTTAGGGACGGGTGAGCCCTCATTTTCTCGGTAGCCAGTGTTAGGAGAGTCCGTCCCGTAACGCACCACCGGGTCAAACAGATTTAATGAGATGCACCCGATGCGCTTGAGGTGCGTTCCCGTAGCGTGACCTACGGTCAATCGCTTTTAGCGGCTCCTAGGTCGCATCGCGTAGCGTGACCTACGGTCAATCGCGTTTTCACCAATTGTCTGATTCACTTACCTGATTCACTCCTAACCCCAAGTTATGACTTTTGTCAATCACTTGGGGTAATTTTTGTTTGTATTCATAAAAATCTGCCCCATCTCCCTTGGCCAGATCCCCAGAACAATTGATCTGTAGCCATCTCAGCCCCAATAAATCTTGTAAATACCCAGGATCCGAGAATTCGTTACAAAACTTTATATACAACTGTAGAAAAATCGGATTTTTGGAGTGATTAAAAGAGTGATGGCAGCCAAGACCCCTTAATGGTCTTCATGGGACTTTGAGATTTTTGGGCTCCTTCCACGGCCCTGTCCCGATCTCGCTGATCGGTGATTGGAGTCTAAGATTTTGTCAAAGTCCGAGTAATCAACTGCTCATGACCATTAGCTATTTTCTTGGTGCTGCGATCGAAACGTTAGATGCATTCAACAAAAGAGTAAATGGTAACTAAAACTCAGAAATTATCCGACCTAATTCCCAAATCAGAACTAGATTCAATCAAGTCACTGCCAAAATCTATCCAGAATACAGTAGTTAGTATCCCCCAACCTACGTCTGCTGGTCAACTGACTCCGTTAAGTTTGACCCAGTTACAACAGTTAGTTCCCAATGAGTTAAGCTTACGAGCATTATCGCCGAAAACTAAAATCCCACGAATTGTTAACAGGATTTTTGGTACTCCCGGAAATGATCTTCTACCGGGTACTGACAAAAACGATTTAATCCTGGGACTTGGCGGAAATGACACCATTTTCGGATTCGGTGGCCATGACGTTCTTATCGGTGGCTCAGGTAACGACTTTCTTATCGGTGGCTCAGGTAACGACGTTCTGTTTGGGGGCTCAGGTAACGACTTTCTTCTCGGTGGCTCAGGTAACGATTGTCTGTATGGTGGCTCAGGTAACGACTTTATGTTTGGGGGCTCAGGTAACGACTTTCTATCTGGCGGCTTAGGTAACGACATTCTTATCGGCGGCTCAGGTAACGATTGTCTGTTTGGGAACTCAGGTAACGATCGTTTGTTTGGTGGCTCAGGTAAGGACACTCTGTCTGGGGGCTCAGGTAAGGACACTCTGTCTGGGGGCTCAGGTAACGACTCTCTGTCTGGTGGCTCTGGTAATGATACCCTCAGGGGTGATGCTGGTGATGATACTCTCAGGGGTGATGCTGGTAATGACAGGCTCGGGGGTGATGCTGGTGATGACAGGCTCAGGGGTAATGCTGGTGATGATACCCTCAGGGGTGATGCTGGTGATGATACCCTCAGGGGTGATGCTGGTGATGACAGGCTCGGGGGTGATGCTGGTGATGACAGGCTCGGGGGTGATGCTGGTGATGATACCCTCAGGGGTGATGCTGGTGATGACACTTTGTCTGGGGGCTCAGGTAAAGACTCCCTTCTCGGTGGCTCAGGTAACGACTCTCTGTCTGGTGGCTTAGGTCAGGATACCATCGTAGGTGTCGATCCCACCAGTAGCAATCCAGGTATTAATGAAAAGGATACCTTAATCGGAGGAGCTGGTGCTGATACATTTGTGCTTGGAGATAGCAACAATCCTTACTATGTCGGTGGAGGAGCGGCTGACTACGCTGAAATTACGGATTTCGTATCTGGTACAGATACAATTCAACTCCATGGGAATGTAGCAGACTATAATTTCACTCCAGTTGCTGCGCTTGGAATTACCTTTATCGATTATATCAATAATCCTGCCCCGGATCGTATTGCTATAGTTTCTGGTATCATTGCCCCAGCGGATCTGATCTTTGTCTAACCACTAGTACAGGGTGGCGGAAACAACTGACCAGTTAAAATCTCTTTGATCTGGTTTGTTTCCTGTTTTTCCTCTGTTTTAATCTGTTGGTGGGCAGTGCTTAGCCATGGGCTTTGGCTTGGTGAATCGGTTTGGTTCACTGCCCACCCTACATGAACTCAGTGGGAGAGGGGATGCGTGAGAATGCGATCGCTTTTAGCGGCTCCTAGGTCGCATCGCGTAGCGTGACCTACAGTCAATCGCGTTTTCACCAATTGCCTGATGCACTGATCTGATTCACTCTATACCCCAAGTTATGACTTTTGTCAATCACTTGGGGGCATTTTTATGTCTCAAATAAAATTTTTAAATTTGCTGAAATCCTGGCTTATAGGCTATTTCGACGTTTTTATAGTACATAAGTCCCATAAAATTCACTTCTAGAAAAAAAAATATTAGGCTTTTTGCATAATTATCTAAATCCAGGTGGATAGCTTTTATAGATACCTAATTAAAATCTAGACAAAAACAGGAGTAAATCTACCATGGCTACGTTAATAGATGCAATTAATAGCTTACCCAACATTCTAGCATCAGAACGACAGTTATTCAACTCACTGCCACAATCTATCCAGAATCAGGAAGTTCCTAGCCCCCGGTTACCTGATTCTTCTGCTGCACGGTTTTCGTTCAGTACAAACGTGATACAACCGTTTGTTTCCAATGAGTCAGACTTAGAAATTTTATCATCCAACACTAAAATCTCAGGGCTTTTTGATTTGATTATTGGTACTCCCAATCCTGACTTTTTACTGGGTAATGCCAACAACAATTTAATCCTGGGACTTGAGGGAGATGACATCATTGCAGGACTTGAGGGCAATGACATTCTCTTTGGTCAAGAGGGAAATGACATTCTTATCGGCGGCTCAGGTAACGATTTTCTGTTTGGCGGCTCAGGTAATGATGTTCTCTCTGGCGACTCAGGTCACGATTGTCTGTTTGGGGGCTCAGGTGAAGACACTTTGTTTGGGGGCTCAGGTAATGACTCCCTTCTCGGTGGCGATGGTAACGACTCCCTTCTCGGTGGCTCAGATAATGACACTCTATCTGGGGACTCAGGTAATGACTCCCTGTCTGGGGACTCAGGTAACGACTCTCTGCTTGGGGGCTTAGGTAATGACTCTCTGTCTGGTGGCGATGGTGATGATACTATCGTAGGTGTCGATCCCAGCAGTAACAATCCAGGTGTTAATGAAATTGATATCTTAACCGGAGGAGCTGGTGCTGATACATTTGTGATTGGAGATCAGAACAATGCTTACTATGTCGGGGCAGGATTGTTTGGTTTCAATGATTACGCTGTAATTACGGATTTCCAATCTGGTACGGATGAAATTCAACTCAAGTCAGGCATCAACTATACCTTTGAAGACAACTTTATTGCTATCAATTCTGATTCGGGCCTTGATGTTATTGCTATAGTTGCTGACGCCTATAACCAAGGGGATCTGATCTTTGTATAACGATTAGTACACGGTGGCGGAAACAACTGACTAGTTAAAGTCTCCTTGATCTGGTTTGTTTCCTGTTTTTCCTCTGTCTTAATCCGTTGGTGGGCAGTGTCAAGTAATGCGATGTTCCTTCGGAACCGCTTCGCGAACGCGCTTCTTGGTGAATCGGTTTGGTTCACTGCCCACCCTACATCTACTGTGATTAATCGATTGGTGGGCAGTGCCGAGCAATGGGCTTTGGCTTAGTGAATCGGTCTGGTTCACTGCCCACCCTACATCTACTGTGATTAATCCGTTGGTGGGCAGTGGCGAAAAATGCTATGACTTGGTGAATCAGTTTGGTTCACTGCCCACCCTACATCAATTGTGATTAATCCGTTGGTGGGCAGTGGCGAAAAATGCTATGACTTAGCGAATCGGTCTGGTTCACTGCCCACCCTACATCTACTGTGATTAATCGATTGGTGGGCAGTGTCAAGTAATTTTATCGCCAGGTTGATGAATCGGTCTGGTTCACTGCCCACTCTACATCAACTATCCCAGGATTTTCTTAAGAAATTTCATAGTGATTAAATAGGTGGGCTTAACACCTGTTGTTCCCAATCCCCCGGAAGCTAAGGTGCTGCCAGTCAACAAGGGGTTATCAGAAGCATAGTAAGCATAACGCAGCTTTACCTTCTCATCGATACTTTTTCGGATCATAGAAGCAGCTTGAATTGCCTTTTGTAAGTGTGCCCCTTCCATCTCCAAGCCAATCACATTCCACGATGAACTTTTGAAATAAGCTAAAATATCAGAATTTTGCAAAGAGGTTCCCATTACTGTTACCAACGCTCCTTCATAAATGGGGATACCATCATCTTGAAAATCCTCACTAGTAAGCTCATTAACAAAAGGATAATTATCGGCTGTTCCCTCAAAGATGTGTGCCGTTGGTAGCATTAAGTCGCCCTTGTGTCCCACCAATATTCCTGCTTTTCCCATTACCGAAATCGATTTGACATTAAGTTTTTGGGATTGCCCACCGGTTTTATAAGGTTTGAGTAATTCATCCATAATCTCAAACGCTTGTTCCCCAAAAGCATAATCCATTACCAAGAGAACTGGCTTTTCTTGTTCAATTATGTTATGATTAATGGGTAACTCAGGAGATAGCAAAGCTAGGGGTAACATAGCCGTATCAAAAATCTGCACGTGGATATTTGTCCCAGCTCTATCGGCCAGATAAAACATCCCATTTTGTAAGGCAAACTCCCTAACCTCTTGGTTGAGGTGGGCGTTTTCTGGTAGACTTAACTCACGGGCAATGTCCTCAATTTTTTTGTCTTCTCCCAAGGTGTGTTTCAGTGCTGATGGCGCAAATAAGCAATTCATCACGCTATGCAAATTCGCACTAATAATATGGAGTGGGCGCTCCCATAAGTTGTTTTCTAACACAAAGCTTTTAATATCAGTTGCCCACTGCGCCCCGTGGATATGATGTCCAATCCGCTCCCGCAGTGTGGAACTGAAAGTAATTTTGCGATCGCGTTGGGATTGGACTTCTTCCATCGCCACTCGACCCAGCCAATAAATAATATCAAATAGACCATTATTATCAGAGCTGCCCTGAGCCAGGCGATGGTAAGCGTGTTTGGTTTCTTCAAAGGTGCGTCCTAAAAGAGTACTTAAATAAGAAAAAGCTCGATGCTGGACTTCCAGGTCTTCTGACACCAACGACTTAGGATTATCTGGGGATTGTTGACCAGTAACCATTTCTTCGAGCTTGATCCACTCTCGTGTTGGTTGACCTTCCTCCAGAGCATGGTCTCTAATTTTATTAGCTTCGATATAAATAAACGTCAGATGGGTAAGAATGTCATAAATCTCGCTACGCCCTCGGGTAATTTCGATCAGCATCGTTTCTTGATCAATGCGGTAGCAATTACGGCGACGTTTAGCAGGAACAATCGTCTCAAATCCTGATTGACTATACCCTTCTGCCGCCACCAGTTTGACAAAACGACACATTTCAATGCCGCAGGGTAAGCGATCGATAACATACACTAGACCATTCAATTCCACTTTCTGTGGGTCAGCAATGGAGCCATAAATTTCTGGTTGCAAAGTTAGCAATGCTTGCCTCAAGGCTGCACCAGAAGCACCCCCAGGCTTGTAGTATCCTCGGATAAATAGATGTCGCATGATCACATAAATCCGTTCGATAGCAGCCCGAGATTCTTGAGCGCGAGTTCTTGGCGGAACCGGAATAGTCATAGAGAGGCTCTGTTACGATTGCTAGGAATGATATCAAGTATAGTTGGGTCAATTACCCATTACCCATTACCCATTACCCATTACCCAGGGCTATTTCATTCTAAAAAGTTGCTTAAGCGTGTCTAGACCAAAAGAACAGAGTCGTTGTCTTGATGCAGTCGCTCATGGGGGAAACCCCCAAGACCGCGCTGCATCGCTGAGCTTGTGCCATGTTGTTAAACATCTGGTCACGGTATAAATTGAGTGTAAAATTGCGAGCTACGGTAAAAATCTTAGGCAGAGGGTTAGTGCGAATTCTGGATTTATCTTCACCTTGAGTACCAGTGCGAACATAGTGGACTTTATTCTCAACACCCCAATATCCACGGATACGTTCAGCAAATTCTTGGGCTGTTAAACGTAAATGTTGAAATAAGTAGTCGGACAAAAGTAAAATTAACTGTTGAAATAGGGAGCAGGGACTGAGGCCGTAGGCCACGCTACGCGAACGGAGCTGGGAGTAGAGGGGCTTTTGGCAACTTTACAGAAGTTAATACAGCGATGCAGCTTCGGAACAGGGGGTTTCCCCCACTCGCGCTTTGCATCAAGAAGTGAGGTTTATTTTTGTCCAGGTACTTACCTATTACCTATTACCTATTACCTATTACCTATTACCTATTACCTATTACCTATCTCCAATGTAAAAAACCTACCCCTGTGAGCCCCACACTCCCCGTTTGACCTGTCATGTAAAAAACCTACCCCTGTGAGGGGCTTCTGACCCGGTTGCGCCAAGGCCAAAGGCCACGCTACGCGAACGGTTTTTCAACCTGTACTCTGCTTTTAGTATAGGCGCTATACAATCGTCAACTCCAATGCAAGATTTCTTTCTAGGCATTAAGCGCGCTAGTCACTTTCATCTGGGCTCGCTTTGTGGCGGAGTTTTCAGTGATTGGATTTCTAATAATCTCTATAGGGCTTACGCATTTGCCCCCGTGGGTCCCCCAATTCTGGGGGACTTTGACATGATTACCCCCCAAAATTGGGGGGCTAGGGGGGCGAAATCTACTTAACTGCGTAAGTCCTACTCTAGTGAGATTAGCGGTAACATATAACTCAGTAAACTTAATTATGTTAACTTTTAAATAGGACAGTAATGACTACTTTAGGGGACAACCTTAAAAAAAGACGAGAATCCCTAAATATCACCCAGCGGGAAATCGCTCATGAATTGGGCGTAACCGTTACCACGGTGCAAAATTGGGAAGCGGGCAGGCATATCCCCAAACTCTACCCAAATCAGCTCAAGGTATTGTGTGACCTGCTGAAAGTTACCCTAGATCAATTGGCAAAGTGGGTAACTGATTGAACTGTTGGGATCCAGCTAAAAAAAAACGCCCCATATGGGGCGTAACCGTTTCCTATTAACCTGGGACAGTGTCCCAACAGTTAATCAAAAAACTAAAACAGGAGAGGATTATCGCCATTTTCTTGGCTACTTGTTACAGCGCCTGTGAACTAAACTTTTCGCAACAAAATCAGAAAAAATTTTTTGGGGCAAAATCTTTAGGGAATAGGGAGTAGGGAGTAGGGAATCGGGAGTAGGGAGTAGGGAGTAGGGAGTAGGGAGTAGGGAATCGGGAGTAGGGAGTAGGGAGTAGGGAGTAGGGAGTAGGGAGTAGGGAATCGGGAATCGGGAAACAATTTTGTTTAACCGATTACTATGACAACCGGAATCACCGTGTTTTTATATGATTTGTAAACATATGTATGGCAGTAATTGGCTTGCACACAAGAGGCAAAAGGCAAGATGGTAAAGAGATTTGGAGTGTTATTTGACAATGAAAAAATACC
Organism: Moorena sp. SIO3E8; assembly: GCF_010692445.1. Lineage (NCBI taxonomy): Bacteria > Bacillati > Cyanobacteriota > Cyanophyceae > Coleofasciculales > Coleofasciculaceae > Moorena > Moorena sp. SIO3E8. Next base: position 37,377 of record NZ_JAAHHM010000045.1, read on the forward strand.
TCATTAGGTTTACATCTCATTTGGAAACCCTATAGCGCGATTGGCCGTTGGCCACGCTACGCGATGAAGCTTCGCTTCCGCTAAGAGCGAACGCACTAATAAAAAAAAATGCCCATGGGCAGGGCATTTTGTCACTTGTCACCAAGAATGTCTGTCTTCCAAATTGCTAATTATGCCCCTAAGCAGCCATTTCTTCCATCATCATTGCCATTTGCTGCTTGGCACGAATGTTTTTCATGTGCTTCTTCACCGTATTGAGAGTAACAAACAGTTCCGTAGCAATCTCTTTGTAGGAGTAATTGACTCGACGCAGTAACCAGACTTCTGCCTCACGGGCAGTTAAGCCATATTTATGAACTTCAGCTAGGGCTATACTATGAATGGATTGACGTTGGTCTTCGAGGGTAACTAAAATATAAGGCTGCTCAGATATTCTCAGGTTGAGCCATCTAGCCCGAATCCGAAACGTTGTGGAGTTACTTGTAGTAATCTCTGAATCTATAATTACAGATTGATGGGGATAGAATTCATCACTGTCTTTCAAGGCTTGGCAGACACGCCAGATTTCTTGAGGCACCACCTTAAGATGTTTGCTGTTCGGTGTAAGTTGCTCACAAAAAACACGAGCGGTTTGATTGCTATGAACCAACTCTCCTTGTGTATTCAGAATTAAAACACCGTCAATAAAACCTTCTAGTACTCCTTGCAGTAGACCATTGTCTAACTGTTGCACCTGAGGAGCGGATTTTTCTAGAGTGTTGGTGAGAGTATACATGGTCTGTTGACCCACTAACTGGATTTGATTTGAAATGTAATGGTGCTTTTGACCCATTAAGAATTAAATTCGCGTGATTGTCGCACCTGTTGAATCACACTTGGCTTAGTCATTTGTTACAGCACCTCTCAACCAGGGTTTTCGCAAAAAATCGGACAAAAAATTTTTTTTGGGGTTTTTTGCGAAAAACCCCCCAATCACTCGTGTAAATACATACTGGGTGACTTTTGCCATTCCCCAACATTGATGCCTAAGATGTCTAGGGATGGTCAATACTGAGTCCAGTCTTCGGGCTGCCCTTTGTAGCGCTTTTCATGGGGAGTAGAGGTTAGTGGTTAGTGTAAGCATCTACCAAAAACAAACAAACTACTAACAACTAACGTGATCAGCGCTATCGATAGACTAATGCGTACTAAACGCGATTGACCGTAGGTCACGCTAAGCGATGCTCCGTAGGAGCCGCTAAAAGCGATCGCATTTACAACAGGGACATTACCGATGAAAAATCTAGATCGAATACTCCGTCAGCTGATTGCTGAAGCATGTAATCATCCACCATTAAGTCTGGAACGTCGGCAAAAACTGAGCGAGATACATTTACTAGTGATGAAATCCGGCAAGCTCTGGAAAGAATATACCTCATATTATAATGATGCTCTCCAAGAGATGTGGGAATATTGCTGTGGGCATCCTGAAGAGTATGACCCGACTATCAAAGGTGTGATTACTTGGCTCGACGATGAACTAAAAAAGCGACTGAGACGATTTCGAGATGCTGGCTATAGGCAACAGAAGCGGCAAATTACTGGCCTAAGCACAGAGGAAGGTAAAACTATTGACCCTGTAGATAGGGTACCAGCTGCTCCTGATCTACAGCCAGTTATGAAAATATGGCAAAAAACCTTGGATTGGGTTAAAAAAGACCCAGACGGAGTATTACGTCAGACTTGCTTTAGGAAACGCCCTGAGATTAATGCCCAAGTCCTAATCGAGCGGCGACTCCCTCCGGATCAGCCTTGGAAAACCATTGCAGCAGAATTTAAACTAACCCCACCAGAAGCTAAAGATTTGCCCAAATTCTATAACCGTAAATGCTTACCCCTGTTGCGAAAATTCGGTGTATGCGAGGGATATATAGAAGATTCAAAGACTGGTAGCTCGAAAAGCACCACAAAACCCCAACCTAGGAAAAAATCATGATACACAACGCCAACATGCTAGCAGATTGGTCAATCCCAATGCCGATTACCCTGTCGGCGCTAGAGATAGCTGAGCAATTCGCTCACTACCAACCCAACCAGCAAAAGGCTGAACAAGTCTATCTCAACACCCTGGCGGTGTGTGCTGTGAATAACTATTTACGGATCCTGGGTATTCCGACTGACCTAACTGCAGGGGATAGCTGGAATTCAGTAGTGCGCTTGGCTGAAAATGTGGCTGACCTGAGGGTAACCGGTTTGGGGCGCTTGGAATGTCGGCCTGTCAAACCCGGTGATTTGACTTGTCCCATTCCCCAAGAGGTTAGATTTAACCGGATTGGCTATGTAGTCGTTGAGATTGATCAAGACCATACTGAAGCGACGCTGTTGGGATTTTCCCCAACCTCGGAAACTAGTCAATTAGTCATCCACCAATTGCGATCGCTAAAAGATTTACCAGCCTACCTCGATCAATTCCAACCTATGACACAACTCAGTCAATGGTTGGAGCATATGTTTGAAGCAGGTTGGCAGAGTGTGGAAACCCTTTTAGGTAACCAAGGTGCTGAGCCAGCTTTCGCCTTTAGAACCAAGTCTGATCAGACCATTAGGCGATGTAAACAGATTGAATGGGGAGCTAATCAAGGGGTAGCTCTGGTGGTGGCGCTCACCCCAGAATCCGAAACAAAGCTGAATGTTTTCCTACAACTCAATCCCATCAATGGTCAAACCTATCTACCCCCCAATCTGCAGTTGCTCTTGCTAGATGAGGAGCAAGAAATGCTGATCAATGCCCAAGCCAGAAACCAGGATCAAGCCATTCAATTGGATTTTAGTTGCGAACCCGGAGACCGTTTCAGTGTCAAGGTTGCTCTGGATAATGCCAGTGTGATCGAAGAGTTTGTGATCTGAATTCCCAAATTCGCTGTTCCCAAATCCGCTGTTCCCTATTCAGTACGCGCTATAACTAGGAATAACATCAGACAAAATACTGATTTTTGACGGTTGACAGTCAACCGTCAACCGTCAACTGTTAAAAAACTAAGCCAATGGCAAAGCTAGTAACTCTTAAGCTGGATGGGGATTTTGAGGAAGGTTTTCGAGTCACTCTGGAAATTGGCTCAGAAGGCGAACGTCCCGAAACAGAACTTACTGGCAGATTGCCTGCAGCCCCTAACATCGTCACCCACTATCACGAATGGCGGTCAAGCTATCGCAGTCTGGGGAGCTCTTTGCGAGAAATTAAAATTAAACGAGTGGCAATCGGTGGTTCCATCAACAACCACAGTCAGGGATTATGCGATCGCTTAAATCGCTGGCTCAAGTCAGAGTTATTTAGTCCGCTGCGGGAAAAGTGGCTAGAGAAAGTGGGCATTACCGAAGAAGTCCGGGTGCTGATTCGTACTAAAAATCCCCAGCTCAGGCAGCTTCCTTGGCATCAGTGGGAATTTTTAGAGCGTTACCACCAAGCAGAAATTGCCCTAAGTACTCCAGAGTATCAACAACCAAGCAAATCGCACCACAGCCGTGATCGACACAACGTTAGAATTCTAGCAATTCTGGGCAATAGCGAAGGGATTAATATCCAACAAGACCGACAATTATTAGAGAATTTACCCTTTGCAGACATTACCTTTCTAGTAGAACCACCACGGCAGAAGCTCAACGAAACCCTGTGGGAGCAACCTTGGGATATTTTGTTTTTTGCAGGTCATAGTGAAACCGAGGCAGGAAGAGGTCGGATTCATATCAATCAGACCGATAGCTTAACCATTGACGAACTCAGAGAAGCCCTCAAAAAAGCCATAGAAAGGGGGTTGTCCCTAGCAATTTTTAATTCCTGTGATGGCTTAGGATTAGCCAATGAGCTAGAACAGCTGCACATTCCCCACATGATTATTATGCGGGAGCCCGTACCGGATCTCGTAGCACAGCAGTTTTTGCAATATTTTATCAAAGCTTTTGCTAGTGGTAAATCCTTGTATCTAGCAGTGCAAGAAGCCCGGAAAAAACTGCAAGGTTTGGAAGATCAATGTCCCTGTGCCAGTTGGTTGCCAGTGATTTGTCAAAATCCTGCGACCATACCCCCAACCTGGCAACAGTTGCGTGGCAATCACCAGCACCACCTGCTCCAATCGGCTCTGATCCTCAGTGTAGTTGTTACCATTTTAGTCATGGTGATCCGGCAGCTGGGAATACTTCAGCTTTGGGAACTAAAGGCATTTGACCAGCTGATGCGGCTGCGACCTAATCCAGGGGTAGACTCCCGTTTGCTGGTGGTTGAAGCCACAGATGCCGAGATCAACCGCTATGGCTATCCCCTCCCAGATCAAACCCTAGCCGAAGTCCTAGACAAGCTAGAGTCTAATCAACCCCGAGTGATTGGCTTAGATATCTTTCGCGAACGTCCTAGAGAACCTGGTCACCAGGCATTGAGCCGTCAGTTACAGCAAAATCAGAAATTCATTGCCCTTTGTAGCGCTAGGGTAGCTAACAACCCCGAAAACTCAGGCATCAAACCTCCCTCTGGGGTACCAGAATCCCGCCTTGGTTTTAGCAATATCATGGCTGACCCTGATGGCATTATCCGTAGGCATCTTGTATTTATGCATCCCTACCACGATGACCCCTGTGCCACCGACCACTCCTTCAGTGCTAGGGTCGCATTGCATTACTTAGCCCAAGAGGGAATCAAGGCAAAAACCATTGCTATCAATAAAATAGGCTTGGGTAAGACTGTATTAAGAGATTTGTCAGCTAATGCTGGGGGTTATCACAATCGTGATTATCGGGGGTTCCAGGTGTTACTCAATTACCGGGAAACTGTCGCCCGACGAGTCACTGTCACAGAGCTGCTAGAGGGTAAGGTCAAACCAGAGTGGGTCAAAGACAAAATAGTTCTGATCGGAATAACTGCAAAGATTCACAAGGATTACCATCCTACCCCCTACAGTGCCCTCCAGTGGCCATACCAAGAAATGCCAGGGGTAATTATTCACGCCCAGATGGTCAGTCAGATGATCAGTGCTGCTCTTGGTGAGCGTCCATTATTATCGGTGTGGTCGCCCTGGGGAGACCTGTTCTGGGTTTGGGGTTGGTCAATCATTGGTGGTACCATTGCCTGGCGCTGTGGTCGAATACTGTATTGGGGACTCGCTACCATCACAGCGACAGGGGGTTTATATCTCCTATGCTTTGGTCTATTTACTCTAGGAGTATGGGTACCTCTGCTGCCATCAGCCTTAGCATTGGTAGGCACTAGTGTAATTGTGGTGGTTTATAGGACAACACTTGGAGCCATCACTCCGTCAGCTCTCGGACGAATTCTCTAGCATTTCCATTTGAGTTGGAAACAATAATTACAGTTTTTGACCTTAGCAAAAATCCCTATATACCTGATTATCTCTTGCTTCTTGCTTCTTGCCTCTTGCCTTTTCCTTAGGCGTTGCTGATTCTAGGTATGGTTTTGCCCCCCTAACCCCCCAATTTTGGGGGGAATAAGACGTTCAAAGTCCCCCAAAGTTGGGGGACCAACGGGGGCTTTAACATGCACCAGATGATTGCGCATTCATTCCTTAATTCAGCAACGCCTTTCCTTAAGGGTAATCGTTCACAACTCAAATGGATCCGGATCTGATCTCAAACACCAAGGAAACTAGAATAGCTAAGCAAATTTTGCTTCAAAAAAAAAATTTTTCTGATCATCTGCGAAAAGTTGGCTTGAGAGGCGCTGTAACAAGTATCAATGAAAAAACGCCGCCTGGGTCGGTGTTTGGTGAATTTCTATAAAAGGTGTATTATCAAATGAATAATTGGCTAAAGCAGCTTTGGACAACACTAGTTTCCTTCACTATCAACATAAGACAGCGCTTGCAACAATTAGCAGCAACAATAGTGAAGGTATTCAAGCAAGCAAATCATAGTAATTCTGAGCCGATTGACCAGCAATCATCATCTCAAGACTCCCAACAACTATCAGAATCATCACAAATACAGATAGTAATGAATTACACACCACCGAATGATGGCAAGGGGCCTGTTGGTGACAGCAAAAATGGCGGATCACTCTGGAAATTGTACCAGCTAATCCATGAAAATCCTGAGTTTAGTAACCCACAACTGTTACCAATATCAGCATCAAAACAACTACAACTATCACAACTACCGATGGTAAATGCTTTCACACCACCGAATGATGGCAAGGGACCGGTAGGTGATAGCAAAAATGGAGGCACTTCCTTCATGAGTATGAATACATTAAACAATTACAATCCACCCAAAGATGGCAAGGGACCGGTAGGTGACAGCAAAGATGGAGGCGCTTCCTTCATGAATGTGAATACATTAAACAATTACAATCCACCGAATGATGGCAAGGGACCGGTAGGTGACAGCAAAGATGGAGGCACTTCCTTCATGAGTATGAATACATTAAACAATTACAATCCACCGAATGATGGCAAGGGACCGGTAGGTGACAGCAAAGATGGAGGCAGTTCCTTCCGCAGATAGTAGTTACTGAGTTGAAGTATACCAGTTTTAAATTCCTTAAAGTACTTTTTTCCTGGGTTTTAGAGAATAGGGAGTAGCGACTACATGGCTGCTTCCTATTCCCTATTAACTATTGTCTATTGCCTATTCCCGATTCCCGATTCCCGATTCCCGATTCCCGATTCCCGATTCCCGATTCCCGATTCAACACTTCTGGAAAAAAACCAGCCTCCAAAACCTCCTCCTGAGCAAAAGAACACTGAGAAGGAAAAGTACTCAACTTAATCCCAGTTTCCTGAGCTGCCTTAATTCGAGCTTTTTGATAACATTGCTCAAAGACCTCTGGCAAAAACGCTACGGTGCGCTTTCCAATGGGCGAGTAAATCGCCCTTGGGTCGCACCGCAAACTAGGACTATCTTCTAGCAGTTCTTCCAAAGCGATACGCTGTTCAGTGATAGTATTGATGCAACTATCGCTCCTTTTCCCTGGTTGATACATCCACTTGATTGACACTCCCCGCCCTGGAAGGACGGGGATTCTTGCTTCTACGAGGTGACTTGTTTAACCAGGCCGGAGCCAGAAAAAATAGAGGTCTCCTCTTCACAAGCGTACTTGGTCTATGACCCAGGTTTCGGTGTGCCGGAAACGAAACCTTAGAATAGTGGAGCCTTAATCAAAAAGGTTAAAACTTTTTACTCATAGCCGACTAACTATAAAGGCTCCACTATTCTTACGGTAACTTCTAACCCCACCGTACCTAAACTAATTAACAAATTAAGATAAACATTTTTTTTAGGGATCTTAGACTTTCATAGACTTCCAAATCGTTAGACTTGATTGTGCAACCTGCTTATCTCAAAACAGGTTTTTTACACTGTCTACTTATTCTGTGATCATGTTCATCTAGGATACTATTTTTTTGGTTATGTCTTTATATTAACACAAAGCCATCCTGGAAGGACGGGGCTAATGACCCAGATTTTTTGGAATGACCCAGATTTTTTGGTAAGAGCGGGGATTTTGATTTTTTGGTAATCCCAATTCTTAAGCCACTAAACAATAATATCATCTCCCTATCTCCCTATCTCCCTATCTCCCTATCTCCCTATCTCCCTATCTCCCTATCTCCCCACACTTCCCACATTTTCCACACTTCCCACACTTCCCACACTTCCCACCTACATTGATGATCCTAATTTAAACCATTGGGATTAATTTAGTTGGCGTGTTGCACAAAAGTATATTATATAATATAAACTATAAATAGTCAAATAAATTTAGGTAAACTACTGCTACAAGACAACCGGAGAAGGTAATGTCCCTAGGAAAAAAACTACGAGAACGCCGTGAAAGTCTAGGTTTAACCCGCATACAAGTTGCCAGAGCCTGTGATGTGGTAGAGTCTACAGTGATTAACTGGGAGGCGGATCGGCACAAGCCTAAGCTCTATCCAGAACAGACCAAAGCCTTGTGTGATATTCTAGACTTCAAAATTGAGGATCTGATCCAGTAACTTTTAGGGTATACCCAAAGCACAGGATGGCATTGTGCGATCATTTCATAATCATCTCTAGTGCTGCGGATAGCAATAACTATAGCAATTATTATTTTGGTGAGCTACAAAGCTTATCCTTTTAAGGCAATAGCCATGCATGCAATATTTAAGATCGTTTTAACGGAATCAGATCCCCCCCTTGATCAGGGGCTCACAGGGGTAGGTTTTTTACATTTGGGTCCTGCCCCACCCCCAATCCCCGACCGGTCGGGGGCGGATCACAGGGAGAGGAAAAGGAAAACAACGAAGAAGCGATGCATCGCTTTCTTATCCCCTACACCCTACACCCGGTCCCCCTACACCCCACACCTCACGTCTTTGTTAAAAACCTACCCTTATGAGTTGATCAGGGGGGTTAGGAGGGATCACTAATCACAGAAGACTGTACCTCGTAAGTGGGAGAAATGCTATATATCAATTACCCTGCCGTCGCCACCAAGCACGGACTAGTTTAATGTCGTCATAGGAGTAACGTTCTCCTAAGTATTCCCGTAATTGTTTCAGATACTGATCACCCACTTTTTCAATTGCTTTGATAATAGGCTCATGGTGTTCCAATGGTACCAGTCGTTTTAAATCCACTGGCTGATTCATTTCAATTAATTGGCTCAAATGATCTATTATAGTCCTGGTAGTATACCCTCTTTGTTTAGCAATTTCCTCTACACTTAACCCTTGTTGATAGAATTGCAGGGTTTTCATATAGGTACTGGAGGGCAGAGGTTCTGGTAGTTTTTGCTCTTGACAAAATGCCCTAATTTCTGAAACAAATTGCTCGCCATACTGAGTAACTTTATACTGAGTGACACCAGAAAGTTTAGCAAAATGCTCTAAGGTTTTGGGTTTCAGCTGTGCCATTAGTTTCAGTGTAGAATCAGCAAACACTACATAGGGCGGAATCGATTGACGGTCAGCTAGCTGTTTCCTTAGTTTTCGCAGTTTATCTAGCAGCAGCTCCGCTTCAGCTGCTCTGGGGTTAATTTCCCCTAAGGCTTTTTCTACAGATGATTGGGGAATAGAAACATAAACAGAACGTTGTTTGCGCAGGATTTCCCAACTTAGTTTATTGAGCTTCAGCACAGAGTAGCCATCGGTGGTTTGGTCTACTAATCCCTGGTGCAAAAGCGATCGCACTAGAATTTTCCAAGCCTCTGCAGTTTTATCTTTACCAATACCATAAGTAGAGAGTAAGTGATGGCCATATTGCTCAATTTTTTTACTTTTTGAGCCCCGCAACACTTGAATAATGTGGTTCATGCCAAACCGTTCCCGACACCGGGCTACACAAGAGAGGAATTTTTGAGCTTCAATCGTCCAATCTTCTACTGGCTTAGGATAGCAACAGTTATCACATTTGTCACAATTCCCTGGAAACCGCTCACCAAAGTACCCCAGCAAAATCCGGCGGCGACAATCTGTGCCTTCTGCGTAGTCAACAATCTGATTTAACTGTTGATAGGCAATCCGTTGTTCCTTGGGATCGGGCTTTTGATCAATCAGATAATGAAGTTTGGAGATATCACTAGCGCTGAATAAAACCGTACATGTGGCTGGTTCCCCATCCCGTCCTGCTCGTCCCGATTCCTGGTAATAACTTTCCAGGTTACGAGGTAAATCGTAGTGAATCACAAACCGTACATCGGGCTTATTAATTCCCATGCCAAAGGCTACGGTAGCTACGATTACCCGCACATCATCCCGGATAAACCGATTTTGATTGGTTGCCCTAGCCTTATCCGTCATTCCGCCATGGTAAGGTAGGGCAGAAATGCCATCATTCTCTAACCGGAAAGCTACTTCCTCTACAGAACGGCGGCTCGTACAGTAGACAATACCGGAACCTTGGTGAGAACGGATGTGTTGTAATAACTGTTTATAGCTTTGCCGTTGTTTTGGTTGAACGTCGTAGTAAAGGTTAGGACGGTTGAAACTAGCGATGTGAACCTTGGGCTGTCGCAATGCTAGTTGTTGGATAATGTCCTGTTGGACTCGATTGGTAGCAGTAGCGGTCAGGGCCAGCACTGAGCTATGGGGATAGCGGTGACGTAATAGTTTTAGTTGCCGGTATTCTGGGCGGAAATCATGCCCCCATTGTGAGACACAGTGCGCTTCATCAATGGCAAAGGTGGGAATACCGATTTGCGATCGCACTCTATCCAAAAATGGGATAAACTGTTCTGCTAGTAACCGTTCCGGTGATACGTAGAGTAATTTTATCTGACCCTGAAGGATAGCAGCTTCGCGCGATCGCATTTGTTGGAAGCTCAACGTACTATTGATAAAGGTAGCCCCAATCCCATTATCTTCCAAAGACGTCACTTGGTCTTGCATCAAGGCAATCAGAGGAGATACCACAACCGTTAAGCCCGGTTTCAGTAGCGCTGGCAGTTGATAACACAAGGATTTACCACCCCCAGTGGGCATTATTATCAGTAAATCCTGATTTTGCAGCGCCTCTTCAATAATCTGTCGCTGTCCTGGACGGAAACAGTCGTGACCAAAGAAATGTTTAAGGGCATGTTCCAGGGATGGCGACTGTTCCATGGTCGTGAGGGGATTGCGATCGCTTCAGTGTTTGTGACAGGACTTACGTATTGCCCCCTAAATCCCCCGAGCGAGGGATTGCTCGCTCGGGGGACTTTCGTGAATCTGTTCCCCCCAGTATTGGGGGGTTAGGGGGGCAAAACCAACTAAACTTCGTAAGTTTTATCTGATTAGATTCATAGCCTTAAAAACTATAACATAGACGTGCTATTCCCTACTCCTCACCTACAACTAAATCCCACAGGGCATCAATACCTCTGCCCACATACTCGGAATCCTGGTGTTGTTCAATCCATTTAATCACAACAGGGAGAACATGATTCGATGGTTTGCCCAATTGGCCCAAGGCATAAGCTGTTTCCCTACGCACAAAAAGATGTTCATCCTGAAGCCTTGGTAAGAGGGCGTTGACTACCGTTTCTGAGCTGTTGCCCAAATTACCCAAGGCTATGGCTGCCCAGCGACGTACACTAGAATCATCATCTTGAAGCTGTGCTATAAGGGCGTTGACTACGGTTTCTGAGCTATTGCCCAAATTGCCCAAGGCTATGGCTGCCCACCCACGTACATGATAATTGTGATCCTGAAGCTGTGCTAGAAGGGCGTTGACTAAAGTTTCTGAACTGTTGCCCAAACTACACAAGGCTATGGCTGCCCCCGAACGCACACGAGAATTATCATCCTGAAGCTGTGCTAGGAGGGCATTTACTACGGTTTCTGAACTGTTGCCCAATTTGCCTAAACCATAGCCTGCCCCCGAACGCACACCAGCATCGGGATCCTGAAGCTTTGCTAAAAGGGCGCTGACTACAGTTTCTGAGCTGTTGTCCGAATTGCCCAAGGCCACGGCTGCTCTGCCACGCACACCAGCATCGGGATCCTGAAGCTTTGCTAGGAGGGACTTGACTACGGTTTTTGAGCTATTGCCCAATTTGCCCAAAGCTATGGCTGCCCTCCAACGCACATCAGAATTCTGATCCTGAAACCTTGCTAAGAGGGCGTTGATTACAGTTTCTGAGCTATTGCCCAATTCGCCCAAGGCATCGGCTGCATTCCTACGCACATCAGAATTATCATCCTTTAGTCGTGCCAGCAATGTTGTAATTACCTGATCCTTTTCCCCTAACTCAGCCCGATAGTTAAGCAATCGCCACTCATCAATTCGATGGGATTGCTGTTCTAACAATTCCAATACCTGTGATTTAAAATCTGTTTCATAGAAACTACAAATTATCTGAAAAATCTGCTCGCGAATCTTCTCACCAACCCGATCCTCACCACTGACTTCTAACTCAACCAACCGCTCCAAAATCTCTTGCACTAAGCTCCTATCAGCACCACGCAAATTCTTCGGGTCTTCTGCTAAACAACTACCAGCAAACAACAAATCCCGATGCAACCACTGCTCGTAGTTACTCTTATTAGTCAAAACTGTCCGAATCGCCCTCGCCGCCTTTTTCGGTTTTTGTTGCGCTATCAGCAATAGTAACACCTCGCGCCAGTGGGAGTCATGCAAATGCTCCCGAATCTGACTTAAAACAATCTCAAAATCTCCCTCATTATCCGCCTGATAGTCAATTTCTTCAGCACACAAATATTCCTGAAACGTCTTATGAACAAACCCATAACAATTTTGCCCTTGCTCATTCAACAAACCAGTGCGATCGCGAATCAAGGTTACAAATGCTTCTGCTTCTTCTTCAGCTTGATACAACTCCACCTGCTTCAAGGTTTTAATCTGCTGACTCAACTGATCAATCAAATCATCCCGGTCTATCAAAGTACCACTGTCGTTATCTTCAACATTTCCCTGGGTATGAATCCAATAAGCCAATAATTCCATCAATCGGCGCAAATCATATAAATCTAGATACTTAAATAGTCCCTGATTGCTGATTTCTTTGTTAGCATCCCAAGACGTTAACAAGGTTTTGACTGCGCAATTATAAAGCTCAAACCGTTCTTTGGGCAAAACCGCTTGATACCGATGAATTAAAGCAATGATTGTCAACAATAACGGATTTCGTGCCAATAGCTTAATCCGGTCATTATCATCTAGTGCCTTTCGTAAACTATGCTTGCGCCTTTCAGCTTCTGCTTGGTCTTGAAACCGACTGTTATACCAGTTATCAATAAATGCTGAAATCTTGATATCATCAAAGGGTTCAATTTGATAGTGGGGAAATTCCTCAGTGCGGAAAAAGTCGCGCCGATAACCAGCAGGGCGAGATGTAATAATCGCGCAATTTCTGTCAAACTGTTCCAAAAAATTCTCGATGCGCCTGACTACATCATTCCGTTTAGCGTCTTCTGGGACTTCATCCAAACCATCGAGCAATATCAACGCTCTACCATCAGATAACCAATGCTCAAAAAATCCCACTGGTAACGGTTTCACTGACATCGTGTTTTCAGCAAATACCCGAGCATAGTCGATCAGGCTTTTATCGAGATTTATCGCAAAATCTCGCATCCTAATTAAAATCGGTAGCCAGTCCGTATCACCATCTAATCCTAAAATCTCAGGATTTTGCTGAGCCAACATTACTGCAAAATAACTCATCAAGGTAGTTTTTCCCGAGCCTGGCGCACCCAATATCACTACTCGTCTCGACTGACTTTGGCTCAATAACTGCTCCGCCAAGAATATGCGGCCAGTTGTCTTTGCCAATAGTGCTGTTTCTGACATTTCCCCACTACCGGCTGCTAACCAATCCCTTTCCCAAGCGCCAGCAGTTGATAGGTCTTCCACCACATCTGGCATTACAAAAATTTGCGCTAACTTCTCGGATTTTTCTACTTCTTGCCCAGGCACAGCTATGCCAGCAAATTTAACATCATCAAACCAGTTAGCTAACTGGTCACAATAATCCTGTTTAGCTACCTGAAATTTTAGATAAGTATCGGTCTGCTCAAAATAAGCATTAATAAATGTCTCCACCCAAAGCTTGAGACTGTCGTGATTCAGTTTAATGGTATGGGCTTCAGCTTGCTGTTGAAATACTGTGCTTAAAATCTCTCGATCAGGCTTCCCTTGATTAAGTAACGGTTTTTGTAATTCCGCCAAAACTGCTGAATGAGTAAAATAGTCGCGCAAAAAATTATTAACTCCATTCCAGCCATCCGGTCTAGCGTGAAAAAATAAGCGCTGGCTCGGATCCCGTTGTTTTTCCCATTCCTTAACTGCCGCTTCTCCCGCTTTGATTGCCTTCTCTACATCGCTTTTACTCAGAGCTTGACTTAAGCTATCCCATCCTTGTCCCGAAACAATCTCTAACAACGATTCCCCTATTTTCGGGATTGCCCAACCTGCTAATACTGACAAGGGTTCTATCATTGGTTTATAGTTATCGTTAATTATATTAATTATAGCAATTTAGGGAATCGGGAATCGGGAATCGGGAATCGGGAATCGGTTTTTTTGCGTGGGTTTGGATCCCCCGTTTCCCTTAATAAGGGGGAGTTTCCAGATAGTTTTATGGGCTCCCCTTAGGAAGCATTGAGTAGGGATTAGGGAGCAGGTAGTCGGGTTTTTTGCGTGGGTTTGGATCCCCCATTATCCCCCTTAATAAGGGGGACTTTCCAGATAGATTTCCAGGCTCCCCTTAGGAAGCATTGAGTAGGGATTAGGGAGCAGGTAGTCGGGTTTTTTGCGTGGATTTGGATCCCCCATTATCCCCCTTAATAAGGGGGACTTTCCAGATAGATTTCCGGGCTCCCCCCTTAGCTAAGGGGGGCTGGGGGGGATCAATCTAGTAAATGCGAGAGAAAGTTCGATACTCTGAAATATCTCCTACTCGAACACATAATTATTCTATCAAATTAAATGCTATCCCAGAATTAAACTCTAACTCAAATACTATACCATAATTACCGTATTAATTAAAAAAAATATGATGTTGACTAAGTAATAAATGATGCTTAAACAGCTTATTATAAGTTTAAAACTAATAAATTAATCGAATATGACGCTACGCGATTGGCCGTAGGCCACGCTAAAAGCGATTGACCTTTGGTCACGCTACGCGATCGCTTTTTTTTTTAATAATCCTAAAAATATCAAAAACTAATTACAAAAAAACTTAAAAAATACTTGACAAAATAAAGAATAAAATCTTAACATAAAACTGTTCGCTAATACAACAACAAAAAACTTATGGACATCGAAAACTTTCTCCCAACTTTTGAGTATAATCCCAACAATCCTAATCTCCCTGAATTATCTGGCCAAGCCCAGCCAGGACGGAAGCAAATCAAACATATATTGATCGGTTCTCCCAAAACTGTGCGGGTCACAATCTATAACCTTTATAGCCGTGGCTACGCACAAGTTCATGAGTGGAGCACTCCTCAACCTATCGGAAATTCTGGTGAGGTGATCAGTATATTGATTCGACATCTGTTAGTAGATTAAGATAGCAACTTGCCAGGGATTAGGATCCCTGTCTTGATGCAGTCGCTCATGGGGGAAACCCCCAAGACCGCGCTGCATCGCTGGCGACAGGTCAAAACTCAGGAGAAAGTACGACGTCCAAAGTCTAAAACCTAAGTTGGTATGTTGTTGATTTGGTGA
>NZ_JAAHHM010000046.1:0-52136 GCF_010692445.1 Moorena sp. SIO3E8
GTAGAATACAGGTAACATTGTCAATAGGTAGGTCTTGTTGAACAAAAGAGACCTATCTTTTTTTTAGCACAAAATGGTGAAAGCTTTACATTTAAAGCTTTTCAGGCTATTTCGTCACCCCTTCAGGCTTTATTATTATTTTTTTGTCATTTTTATGAGTAATCTTAGGGAAGATTCAGGAGTTTCCCGGATGTGAGTAAAGTTTCCAACTTTCCCTATCTTCCCCATCTTGCTTCTCATTGGGCATCTGGAACTGTCCACCAAGCCAAAGCATAAGCTTGAGACGGCTGATTAAGCTGTTGTTGATACTGAACCCGAATTTTATAGCGACCCGGAGCAGGGACTTGGCAGAAAATATGTTCCACAGCATCCGCTTCACTGATAGAAGCACAGACACTTTTGGTAGTGTCCTCTTCTCCGACTGGCATTAAATAGAGGTCAAGATTATTCAAACCGCGATCGCTAAAACGCTCCCCAACATCATAAGCATCATTATTATTGTCATCCTCTAACTCTACCAAACGGTCCCAAGCGAGAGTTAAAGAGATAAAACTTCCTTCTGCTAGGGGTTTTGTTAACACATAGTCCCGATAAGATGATTTTTCCACAGTACGGTAATCCCAACCTACTGGTGGCACTCCAATGCCACTGGGGCTCCATTGACCGAGTTTAAATTGCTGGTAAGCTCGAAACCCATTGAGATGTCCTGTCCCCATCTGCATATCCAGAGGAATTTTGGGGTCTTGGTAAGCATCAGACTCTAACCAGTGGTGATTATCCTTTGCCCGAATCGTGCGGCTCATGCCTAGTAGCATCCCATCACCGAGATCTTGGATTTTGTCAGCAGAATTAAGCAACACTGCCTTCATTACTTCATGGCGTCGGGAATCTGTACTCCAATTCATCCACAAGCGATGCAGCCCGGTATTGGAGGTTTCCGCCCTGAGGGACTGCATCAAGAATAGTTTTTGTTGTCTTGAGCGCAGCTTGCGCAAAGCGGAATCACCAAATTCCTGTAGCAATGCTACAACACCAGTGATATGGGGAGCAGCAAAACTGGTACCACTGACCTTAGTCACTTTACCTTTGAGGTCATACAACGATATCTTGTTGCCAGGAGCTACCAAATTAATCGAGCGGCGGGCACCAACATTAATTTCTTGCCGAATCAGACGACGACCAATGCCAACTGGTAAAGCACTCAAGTTAGCAAAGTCTACTTTATTAAAAACTCCCTGACGCTTGGCTGTGTATGCTGCATTGATACCATTAAAATTATCTGTGGGGATCGGAATGCCCCCTTTCCCTTGGTTGCCAGCAATCACATACAAGACATCATGCACCCTAGCTGACCAATCGATACATAGAGTTAACAGCGCATTGCCATCCAGCACCGCTTCCTCCCTCGGGTCCCGCTGTAGGGATTCACCAAAACTAAAATTAATTGCCCGCACATCTGAGCCATTTTGCTGAGCAATATGCTGAGCCGCCAGGCACTCTTCTGGTTGTCCACTCCTAGACAGGGAGCCAACTGCTGAAGCGTAGAGTTTTGCATCAGGTGCTACTCCCCGCAACCCTTTGTCTCGACTAACCATCACAGCGGCTACCATAGCCGCATGTTCATCAACATGGGTATTAGGTTGTGCTGGGGTGTTGCGATAAAAAACTCCTGCAGGAGTTACTGTCCGATTCTTGACAGCGGCTTTATCCTTACCAAATAATCCAGGTCTACCAATTTCTACTTGCCCAATGGCAATTTTGCGACCGGTTAAATTATAGGGAGGTTGGTGTAACCGATAGACATTAATACCAGCTTCTGAGATTGATGTATCTAATCCCAAGGCTGGGGCGATTACCCCTGAGATGCTTAAACCACCCAATAGCCATAGCAGTGTTTTTTGGATCGGAATTTTCATAATTGTTTACACAGAGCGCTTTTATTGATCTCTTCCCTCTTTTCCCCTCCTGGGAGGGGTTAGGGGCTCACAGGGGTATTTTTTACATTTGGGTCGGGAGTCGGGAGTCGGGAATCGGGAATCGGGAGTCGGGAAAAGCGGGAAATGGGGAGAATTATCCCGGAAATCATGGTGTATTTTGATACATATGGGGATAAATTTACAGAAATTAATGGTGTATTTTGATACATATGGATAGAAGTTGATACCTAATAAAAGTACCTACTCGCCTCTTTATAAAAAACCTACCCTTGTAAGGGGGTTAGGGGTGGGTTCCTGTTGCCTGTTGCCTGTTGCCTGTTGCCTGTTGCCTACTCCCTACTCCCTACTCCCTACTCCCTACTCCCTACTCCCAAGGGCGGCGTACCTCACCCAATTGAGAATCCCTATAAAGTATTAAGCTGTGTTTAGCATCGATGCAGTTTAATCCCATGAAACTACAACGGACAACTCTGATTTTAGTCATTTCTGCCATCCTCCTCGGGGGAGGTGTATATATTTATGAAATTCAGGGTTCTGAAAAGCGAGAAGCTGCTAAAATCCCTAAAAAACCTATATTTAATTTCACTCAAGACGAGATTCAATCGTTTACTGTTAATAGTGATGACAAGACCTTAGTATTTGAGCGAGCCAGTGAGCCAGAATCGGGTTGGCGGATGAAAAAGCCGAAAGAGGGGATAGCTAGTGATGCGGTTGTTTCCTTTTTGTTGAACTTGCTGGCTCAGGGTAAAAGCGATCGCATTCTTACGGTTAGCCCTGACCAACTTCCAGAGTATGGATTGGACAAGCCCTCAGCAACTATAACAGTGAAACTGAAAAATCAGGACACTCCGAAGCTGATCTTAGGCAACTTGGACTTTACTCGCAGTTTCCTATATGCTCAAGTTTTACCACTGGATTCCAAATCTGAGCAGTTGGATGTACTGTTAGTGCCCGTGGACTTTCAGTATGCGGTCTCACGCCCCCTCTCAGAATGGCTGGTTAATCAGGAAAAGGCTGAAGAAGACAAGCCATCTGGTGGTGAAAAAACTGACTAGTACCAAATCGTAAGCAATCAGCAATCAGCATTCAGCATTCAGCTATCAGTTATCAGTTATCAGCCTTTGGCCTTGGCTCACGGCTGAATGGTTACACCAAATCGACTTTGATAACCTACTTTTTTAGTTCTTGCGGATCTTCCCTTTGTTGTCTTATCAGTTTCTAACTATAGGTGAGGGTAATGGTGAGGGTAATACCCCTCATCCACAGAAGTTAGGTTCTCCGTAGTTTTGATAACAGCTTTGACAGTCAACCCAGGGGTCGCTAGAGTGAAAGTTATCTATTATACACACATTTTGTGCTGTTCTATTGATAAAGTTATTTCTAGCAAACGCTAGCCGCAACATCAGTTAATTGATTAATCTCCTAATAGGAGCTCAAACACTATGGATATTCTTCTGAGCATACTTGCCCCAGTTGTTTTAGTAGCTTTTGGATACAGCGTCGGTACCACAAAAGTTGTCCAAGAGGGAAATGAAGCTCTAGTAGAACGCTTTGGTAAGTATCGTAAAAAACTAGACCCTGGTCTTAACTTCAATGTAGTTCCGTTTATAGACAAGATTGCTGTAGAAGAGAGTACCCGTGAACAGATTTTAGACATTGAACCTCAGCAAGCAATCACGAAAGATAATGTTCAGGTAGAAGTCGATGCCATCGTGTATTGGCAAATTTTAGATATGTACAAAGCGTTTTATGCTGTAGACAATGTTCATGAGGCGATTGAAAATTTAGTCATGACCACCCTGCGTTCTACCATTGGTCAGTTGGAACTAGATGAGACTTATGCCTCTCGAGACAGAATCAATCAGAACTTATTGCAACAACTAGATGATGCCTCTGCTGATTGGGGAGTCAAGGTGATGCGGGTTGAGGTGCAAGAGATTAAACCACCCCAGACTATTATCGATGCCCTAGAGAAGGAGCGAGCTGCTAAGAGTGAGAAACAAGCCAAAATTTTACAGGCTGAAGGTACAGTGGAGTCAATCCAAATGATCTCCAAAGCTCTTCAAGAGCAAGCTAATACTCAGAAAGTCCTACAGTTTCTGATCGCTCAACGCTATGTAGAAGCCAATGAAAAATTAGGTGAAAGCAGCAATTCTAAAGTCGTCTTTATGGATCCAAAAGCACTGAGCGAAGCCATGACTGATTTGCTTCAAACTGAATCTGTGGGCGAGAGTAATTAGGGCAATAATAATGTAAGCATTCAGTCGTCAGCTGTCAGCCGTGAGCTAAAGGCTCACGCGTGCGCGTTCAGCAGACGAAACAGAGATTAAACCAATGCTTACCTCTTGTCTTGATACAGTCGCTCATGGGGGAAACCCCCTGTTCCGAAGCTGCATCGCTTATTCAAAAGCACCGATCTAGTAGCGTGGGCGTAGCACATTAGCACCGATCTAGTAGCGTGTGCGTAGCACATTAGCTGAATGCTGTTCGCGTAGCGTGCGCGTAGCGCTTTAGCTGAATGCTGATAACTGATAGCTGAATGCTGATAACTGAATACTTACACACGCCAAATCGCATCAGCAACACGGCAGACATCATGGAGCTGGCGAACATCGTGTACCCGCAGGATGTCTGCTGAACCGGCAATGGCACTGCAACAAGCCGCAGCAGTTCCCCAAATTCTACCCTTGGGGTCTGGTTGATTGATGATTCGTCCAATAAAGCTTTTCCGAGATACTCCGACTAACATCGGTACACCAAGGGCATCAAACCTAGGGAGTTGCCGCAGAATCTCTACACTTTGCTCAGCGGTTTTGGCAAAACCAATGCCTGGGTCAATAATAATATGCGATCGCTTAATTCCTGCTGCGATTGCGGCATTGACCTGCTCCTCCAGAAAGCTATAGATTTCCCCAATTAAGTCTTGATAGTCAGTTAGTTTTTGCATGGAAACGGGGGTGCCTCGAATATGCATTAAGACAATGGGTACCCCCAACTGGGCTACGACTGGCAACATGTCTGGGTCAAATGTGCCACCGGAAATATCATTGACTATATCTGCACCAGCTTCTACCGCAGCCTTAGCCACAGATACTCTAGTGGTATCGACAGAAATGGGTATCTTCACCACTGAACGGATTGCCTTTACCACAGGCACAACTCGTTTCAGTTCTTCGGGTAGGGAAATTTGCTCGGCACCAGGTCGAGTCGATTGACCACCAATATCGATAATATCAGCACCAGCATCTACTAGAGCCTGAGCTTGCCTTAAGGCAGCTTCTGGGGTATAATACTCTCCGCCATCACTAAAACTATCGGGGGTAACGTTCAAGATACCCATGATATAGGTTCGTTTGCCCCACTCAAAAGAATAGTTCTGGATGGTTAGTTTTCCTTTATCCATCGCTTATAGATCATGGCTAATTGCACATTGAAAATTGCAATTAGCAAATTAACTAATTAATAAGCTAAGAACAATTAACCCATCAACAATTAACAATTAACAATTAACAATTAACAATTAACAATTAGCCAATGACTAATTACAACTACTGATAATTGACAATCCTGGCAAAGCTGGCAGGTTCCAAGCTTGCTCCGCCCACCAGTACTCCATCAATTTCTGATTGAGCCATAATTTCATCAATATTCTTGGGTTTGACGGAGCCACCATATTGAATTGGGACATTAGCTTCCTTTAGCTTAGAGCGAATCAATCCAATGATTCGATTCGCTTCTGATGCATCACAAGTGTCGCCAGTACCAATTGCCCAAATCGGTTCGTAAGCAATCACTAAATTTTGCTGGTCAACGTTGACTAGGTCTTTTTCCAACTGCTTGGTAATAATGTCTTCTGTTTCACCAGCATCCCGTTGTGCTTTCGTTTCCCCAACACACAGAATCGGAATCAAACCATGACGCTGAGCAGCGTGAAGGCGTTTATTAACGGTTTCATCAGTTTCGCCGAAGTATTGACGCCGTTCACTATGACCAACAATGACATAGCGCACACCAATTTCCTTGAGCATCCCACCAGCAATTTCACCAGTGTAGGCTCCAGCATTTTCCCAGTGGATATTCTGAGCCCCGATCTGTACAGGAGTATTTTGTACATGCTCAGACATCACACCCAAGTCGGTGAAGGGAGCACACAGAACAACCTCCCGTTCTATGGGAGTTTGCTCCAGCTCAGGCAAAAATCCCTTTAAAAACTCAGCGGTTTCCGCTTGAGTTTTGTACATTTTCCAGTTACCAGCTATAACAATTTTCCGCACAGCTTAACTAAATCATCTCTAAACCATAATGCATTATTTAGTTTAAAGCTTTTACTTACGCCAATATCAGAAATGTTAGACTTTTGCTGGTCATTGACCTGATCAGACGATACTCCTAGGGTAAATTCAGGGAAGCATCATCAGAGTAAGGTCAATTTATTCCCCCAACTCCCCAGACGCTTCTTACATCTGTTCTGTGACATCTCCCGACATTGATACAAGCAGCAAAAGCTGTCGGTGTTAACTTTTGCCTCTTGCCTCTTGCCAATGCCATTGCCCGTAGCGCTATAACGCTGCTGCTTCCCTTGCTGCGGCAGCTTCGTCGGGATGAATGTTCAAACGGGTTAAATTAAGACGACCCTTGTTGTCAATTTCCCGTATTTTGACAACTACCTCATCTCCTACCGCTAACTCATCTTCCACTTTGCCAACTCGGTAGTCAGCTAGTTGGGAAATGTGAATCATACCTTCTTTGCCAGGAAGTATTTCCACAAAGGCACCAATGGGAATAATTCGGGTGACACGACCAACATAGACATCCCCTTCATTCAGCTTGCGGGTTAAGCCTTGGATGATACTGATAGCTTTTGTAGCTCTGTCCCCATCCATAGCAGATACGGTAACTGTACCGTCATCTTCAATATCGATTTTTGCCCCAGTTTGCTCGGTAATTCCTTTAATTGTCTTACCCCCTGGACCAATCACGGTACCAATGAACTCTGGATCAATCCTCATGGTTAAGAGGCGAGGAGCAAAGGGTGACATGTCTGTGGAGGGTGTGTCAATCACCGCCAGCATCTTTTCTAGGATATGCAGTCTGGCCGGTTTGGCTTGCTCAATGGCCTGGGCTATGGTATCCATGGACAGACCAGTGATTTTCATGTCCATTTGCAAAGCCGTGATGCCAGTATCGGTACCAGCGACTTTGAAGTCCATGTCACCCAAAAAGTCTTCAATACCTTGAATATCGGTGAGAATGCGGACTTCCTCTCCTTCTTTGATCAAACCCATGGCTGCACCACTAACGGGTTTGGTAATGGGTACACCTGAATCCATCAAGGCCAGTGTTGAACCACAAACCGAGCCCATGGAGGTGGAACCATTGGAGGAGAGCACTTCCGATACCACTCGGATCACATAGGGAAACTCGTGTTGAGGGGGCAACACTGGCACTAATGCTCGTTCAGCTAAGGCTCCGTGACCAATTTCACGCCGTCCGGGCGATCGCAATGGCTTGACTTCCCCTACAGAAAAGGGTGGGAAATTGTAGTGGTGCAGATAGCGTTTCTCATCTTCTGGGTTAAGGTCATCTAGAGTTTGGGCATCTCCAGGTGTTCCCAAGGTAACAGTGGATAGGACTTGGGTTAGTCCTCGGTTGAACAAAGCGCTACCATGAACTCGCTGAGGTAATAAACTGGTTTGACAAGAGACAGGACGCACTTGGTCTAGCTTGCGACCATCTACGCGCACTCCCTCTTCCACAATCTGAGTACGCATCAGTTTTTTGGTGAGGCTTTTGAACAGCTTATCGACTAATGCGCTATCTTCAGTAACCGCTACACGGATTGGGTCATCCTCTTTGAGTTCGACAATTTCTGCTTTGACAGCAGTGTCCTTAACTTTATCTAAGGCAACATCCCGACCCTTTTTGTCCAGGTCAAATTGCGAGAGGATAGCTTTAATTTTTTCAGTGGCGCGGACGCGGATAAATTCTTCTAGATTCGAGTCTACGGCTGGGGGTTCGCCAATCACTATTTCAATTCCCAACTCCTCAAGCAGGTCTTGCTGGGCTTTGATCAAGTCTTGTACCGCTTCGTAGCCGAAGTCAATGGCCTCGATTATATCTTGTTCCGGTAATTGATTGGCACCGGCTTCTACCATAATTACCCCTTGTGGGGAACCAGCCACGATTAAGTCCAAGTCACCGTTTTCGATTTCTTTGTAGGTGGGATTAATCATAAAATCATCCCCGAGTAAGCCTACCCTTACAGCTGCCATCGGTCCATAGAAGGGAATCTTACCCTGCAACACCGCAATCGATGCACCAGTAACTGCCAAAACATCTGGCGGTACTTGTTCATCCATAGACAGGGTAGTTGCTACAATCTGTATATCATCTCGTAGCCAACTGGGAAATAACGGACGCAAGGGACGGTCAATTAGACGGCTAGTTAGAATAACTTTTTCTGGAGGACGGCCTTCCCTTCTTAGGAAACCACCTGGAATCCGACCTGCTGCGTAGAGTCTTTCTTCGTAGTCAACTACCAAGGGCAGAAAATCGACCCCTTCTCGACCAGGGGCACGAGTTGCTGTCACTAAAACTGCTGTATCCCCCGACTGTATCATTACTGAACCACCAGATTGAGGGGCAAGTAGACCTACTTTGAGTCTAATATCCCGTCCATCAAAGGATATTGACTTGTCTATCTCTACCATTTCGGTACTTTTTCCTTCTTTGTTTGATCACTGTTCTCGTTCTGTCGCAATCGTAGCATTTATCACTCGGGGGGGGTGTTAAGTAGGGAGTAGGGAGTAGGGAGTGGGGAGTAGGGAGTGGGGAGTAGGGAGTAGGGAGTAGGGAGTAGGGAGTAGGGAGTAGGGAACAGGGAACAGGGAACAGGGAACAGGGAACAGGGAACAGGGAGCAATGAAAAAATTTATATGATGCACCTGATTAGACTAGGAAACGCTATACTTTTTGATGGTGTTTGGCTAAGGGATCAACTCCTCTACGCCTAGGGCGTGTCTTCAAACTCGGAGATCCCCCTAAATCCCCCTTAAAAAAGGGGGACTTTGAGAATGGCTCCCCCCTTATTAAGGGGGGCTGGGGGGGATCTAAATCTTGCGGAAAACTTTGAAAACACGCCCTAGGGTTGCTTGGTTTTTCACAGCGGCCAATTTTATTCTGGAGTCACCTCAGCGGTTTTTTAGAGTTTCAAGACTACTGAATAGTCTAAGTAATAGCCATTAATTTTACTTCAGTTTTTACCGTTTTTTGTTATTGCAAAATCGAATTAAGGTAGTCTCTATCAAGTTTTTTGATAAGCGAATATTTTTTATGTAATGGGTGAAATAACTGGAGATAATCTCCCCTAATCAGCTAAAAAAATAAGTTTGCTTACTTCAATTAATATAGTAATCTCAAGGAATTATGATAATTTGTGTTTCTCGATTCCCGATTCCCGATTCCCGATTCCCGATTCCCTTTGTTATATAGCAATTCTATATCCCATAAGGTAGAAATTGATCCCCCTAAATCCCCCTTAATAAGGGGGACTTTGAGATTAAAAAGCTTACCTAATAACTGCGAGAAACGCTATACAATCTATTAATCAGATAGGATAGCTGTTCATCCTAAGGGATAAATTCAGCAAATTTGATCGACAAAACCTGGACTAGATAACAGAAAAAGACACAAAAATTATTATGGCAACGTTACATGGCAGTTGGATACCTAGGGAAACTAATGGTCATCTATTTATTTGGGGAGAAACCTGGCGCACGAAGGCGCAGATATCAACTACTGCCAATGAGATGTCATGTCACCCGTTTGCCATGACTGAGGAAGAATTGACGTCTTTTTTAGATTCTCATCGTCTGTCCATTGGTCAATTTTTAGAGGTGTCTGAGAAGGCTCGTTCAGGTAGTCGTAAGCGTAGTGCTCAACAGGATCACCATCCCTGGCAGTCTCAAATTGTTCTCTTACCTACTCAAGCATCATCCAAAGGTGAGCCAGGTTATCCAGTGCTGTCTAGCAAAGTGTTTTTAGATAGTGCAGAGGATAGTTCACAAGATAGTGCAGAGGCTGGCCAGTGGGAATTGCAACCATGGCAAGTGCAAGGGGTAAGTCTGGAACCGATGGCAGCGGTAAGATTCCTGCAAGCTTTACCCCTGGGCTCTTTTGAAGGCTCAGACGCTTACCTGGGAGGGGAGTTGCGTTTTTGGTCTCAGGTGATGCGGTGGAGCTTGGATCTGCTGAGTCGGGGTAAGTTTTTACCAGGAGTGTACCGATTGCCTGATGGTAAGGTAAGGGCTTGCTGGCAACCTCTGCTTGATAGTACTACCGATCAAGTCCGTCTAGAAACGTATATCAAGCTCATGCCCTCGGCTTGCTGTGCTTATCCACAACAGGTTAGTTCTCCACAGTTGACCCTTCAACCTGCAACCGATTTGGTTAAGGCTCAGGAATTGCTACTGGGATTCTTGAGTAGTGTGGTTAATACACAGGTGCGGCATTTTGTCAAGGGTGAGTCGGTGCCAGTAGTAGATTCACCGATGGTGGAATGGTTGCGATCGCTTTCTTCTAATTTGTCTTCTAATTCAGATAATTCAGAAACCCTAGCCCTAGAGTCAACAACCCTAGGTCGATTAGCCGCAGCACTCTCGACTTGGAACACTCCGGTGCAACAGAATTTAGTGACACCGACGTCCAAGACCTTCAGCCAAAATCTGTTTCGTACTTGTTTTATCCTGAAACCTCCTACCTCTGATCAAGAGAATTGGAGCTTGGCCTATGGCTTACAAGCGGTTGATGACCCAGACCTGGTGGTGGATGCTGAGACAATCTGGAATTACTCCGGAGAGCGATTGGAGATTAACCAGCGAACCATTGAACAACCTCAGGAAACGTTCCTCAAAGGGTTAGGATTAGCGACTCGACTCTATCCTCCCATTGAACCTAGCCTACACCAACCCCGTCCTGAGTTTTGTGAGCTAACCATAGTAGATGTGTATGAGTTCATTAGGGCGAGTGCATGGCGGTTGCAAAACAATGGCTTGGGTATTGTGCTACCCCCAGGATTGAAACCAGGCACGGGAGCCAAACGCTTGGGGATTAGTCTTGTGGCGGAAGTGCCACCACAAAAGAAGAATCAACGGTTAGGACTCCAAAGCTTACTGAAGTTTAAGTGGCAACTGGCGATTGGAGATAAAACCATCTCGAAGCGGGAGTTTAATCGCTTGATGGCACTGAAATCACCGCTAGTGGAGGTGGATGGGGAATGGATGGCGTTACAACCGTCTGATGTCCGTGCAGCTCAAGAGATGTTTAAGGGTTCGACAGATAACATGACTCTGTCGGTAGAGGATGCTTTGCGGATCACTACTGGTGATAATAATACCTTGGCAAAACTACCAGTAGTGAAGTTTGAAGCATCGGGAGCGTTGCAAGAGTTAATTACTAACTTACAGGGGAATCAATCCCTTGAGCCGATTCCTCAACCTGCTAGTTTTCAGGGGCAATTGCGACCCTATCAAGCTAGAGGGATGGGCTGGCTGGCCTTTCTGGAACGTTGGGGTTTGGGTGCTTGTCTGGCGGATGATATGGGCCTTGGTAAGACGGCACAACTGATTGCGTTTCTGTTGCATCTTCAGGAAGAAGGTACGCTAAATGGACCCTGCTTAGTGGTATGTCCGACCTCTGTGCTAGGAAACTGGGAACGGGAAGTAAGGAAATTTGCGCCATCCCTGAAAACTATTGTCCATCACGGGGATAAACGCTCCAAAGGGAAAGCCTTTGCTAAGGCAGTTAAGACTAAGCAGGTGATCATTACCAGTTATTCCTTAGTACATCGGGATGCCACTACCCTGGATGGGGTGGAATGGCAGGGGGTGGTGCTGGATGAAGCTCAGAATATTAAGAATCCTAGCGCTAAGCAATCCCAAGCGGTGAAGCAACTTTCCACTAGCTTTCGGATTGCCTTAACCGGTACTCCCGTCGAAAATCGGTTGTCGGAATTGTGGTCAATTATCGATTTTCTCAATCCTGGGTATTTAGGCGATCGCCAATTCTTCCAACGTCGATTTGCTGTACCCATTGAGAAGTTTGGCGACCGGGATTCCTTGCAGACCATGCGATCGCTAGTGCAACCCTTTATCCTCCGTCGCCTCAAAACCGATAAGTCTATTATTCAAGATTTGCCCGAAAAGCAGGAAATGAATGTTTTTTGTGGTCTTTCCGCAGCCCAAGCTACGGTTTATCAACAGTTGGTGGATGATTCCTTAGCACAAATTGAAGAAGCTGAGGGGATTAAGCGCAAGGGCATGATTTTGACCTTGTTGTTGAGACTCAAGCAACTGTGTAATCATCCCGCTCTGTTAGAGAGTAAGGGGAAAAAGACGAAAGGGAAAACGGGAGATAATTCCTTGATGTCTAGCCAGCAGTCGGGTAAGTTACGACGGTTGGAAGAAATGTTAGAAGAAGCGATTTCTGAGGGAGACCGTGGCTTAATTTTTACCCAATTTTCGGAATGGGGGAAATTGCTGAAACCCTATTTAGAGGAAAAATTTGGCAAGGAAGTTTTATTCCTCTATGGCGCAACTCGTAAGAAACAACGGGAGGAAATGATTGATCGCTTCCAGAATGACCCCGATGGTCCATCGATATTTATTCTGTCTCTGAAAGCGGGTGGTACAGGATTGAATTTAACCAGAGCTAATCATGTGTTTCATGTAGACCGCTGGTGGAATCCAGCGGTGGAAAATCAAGCTACTGACCGCGTCTTTCGGATTGGTCAAAAACGCAATGTTCAAGTCCATAAGTTTATCTGTACTGGCACTGTAGAAGAAAAAATTAATGACATTATTGAAAGTAAGAAACAGTTAGCGGAACAAACTGTAGATGCTGGAGAAGATTGGTTGACGGAAATGAATACGGAACAATTGCGCGATTTGGTGTTGCTTGACCGGAGTGCGGTTATTGATGATTAGGAAGTAGGGAGTAGGGAGTAGGGAGTAGGGAGTAGGGAGTAGGGAACAGGGAACAGGGAACAGGGAACAGTGATAATATTTGACTATTTTAGTGCTTAAATTGATTGTTATCACTGCCGTTACAAAGTTTTTTTGTACTGGTCAAAGTATCAGTATAAGTCTTCAAAAGTCCCCCTTATTAAGGGGGATTTAGGGGGATCTCAATCCTTATTAAGGGGAACCAACAGGGAATCAGAATCAGGAATGAACAAAACTGACATACTCCCTTTCTACTCCCTACTCCCTACTCCCTACTCCCTGTTCCCTGTTCCCTGTTCCCTGTTCCCTGGGCGCAGCCCTATAATTTGCTTACCCTTCATGGTCATTTGCCGCAATAGAAGCGAGGGGTTTGATCGTTTTCAAAATCTGATCAGCTAGGGTTGCTTCGGCTAGTTCAAGCTCATAATGTTGTTGGAGGTTCAACCAAAAGTGGGGAGTAGTACCGAAGTATCTGGCTAGCCTCAGGGCTGTATCGGTAGTAATAGTTTTTTTGCCGTTTACGATGGCATTGACCTGTGTTACGGGTACATGGATATCCTCAGCCAGTTGATTCTGGCTGATGCCGAATGGTTTGATCAATTCTTCTAGAAGAATGTCACCGGGAGTAATAGGGGGAAGTTTTGTAGTCATTAGTGATAATCCACAATTTCAACATCATAGGCATGTCCATTTTCCCTACTCCCTACTCCCTATTTCCTACTCCCTGTTTCCTCTTCTCCCTTCCCTTTACTATTAAGTTTATCATTTACCGGCTGGCGCAGTTCCTGAAACCAATTAGAAAGGCGATCGCGCTGAATAGGTTCACTGGGAGGAACTTTGCCAAGCTCCGCCCTGTAAATTTCCTCAAATTCTATGAGTTTATCCCTGATTGTCAGCCGTGCCTTTAACCAATTTATGAGAATTTCCTCAACGTTTTCTGGTCGGTTACTCCGCAAACGGGTTAAGGTCTCATCTAAGTCCTGTAAGTTTTCCCTAGAAAACACGTCTAGTTGTGTTTTCAGGAAAGAGGGCAATATTAGAAGTTTATAGTTATAAATCATGATGTTACTCTCCAATTACACAGAATACTGCCCAATAGTAGGGCTTTTGAAACGGTTGCTCATGGGGGTGAAAAAAATCCAGTTTGTCTTCAATGCTTTTCATCAAAGAGCTGTCCACAGATAACTGCCTACTCCAGGCCAACAACTCAGACTGGGTACTATCCCGCAGCCAGAATTGCGCTTGATTAAGGGCAACTGCTAAGGACATCTGGTTTTGCAAATTCTGATAAAATTTAATCATCAACAACGCAGTAGAGAACTGCTCTACCGGCCACAGGCTACTAACCACCGCTGGACTCCCCGCAACTAGGAAACCACCAGGTAAGCCAATGTATTCGTCGCTAATGTTATTGGAGTCGATTAATCCCGTTTCACAAGCAGAAAGAGTGACAAGGCGACATTGTTCTAATTTCAGAGCAAAGACTGCATCTAGGGTTAGACTCTTGTCTAAGTCAATAGCGTTTGCGTTATCCAAAACTAGATGTTGTTCTGGGTCGAGTTGATTTGGTGCAGGACTGAGGTGGGTATCTGCCAGGATCAGAGCCGATTTACGTGGTTGTTCGTAGTTAAAGTAACCATGACCACTAAAATGGGCACAGTGGTAAGTGTTGAGAGGTTTGCTATCTATGGCAGTTTTAGTGGCAGCTTTTCCAGCCAGAACATCTGTATATGCTGGGTTGAAGTAGTGTTTAATGACTTCTACTTCGATGTTGGTGTAAAGCAAATCATCAGTGGGGTTTTGAACGGCAAACAGGTGGGTAAAGTCCGGGCGTTTTCTGGTTTGAGCAAGTTGCAGTAGTTGACAGCTAGGGGCGTAACTTACCCCTGCTGGAAACCGATCCATCAAAATTTGAGATTTACCTCCTCCCTGCTTACTGTTAATCGGTAAAGCATGAAGCGGTAATAAATGTAAATATAAATGGGGGATTAAAATTAAGCGATCGCACTCTAGAGGTATTTGCTGAATGATTTCATCAATGTGCAGAATTTGCGCCAGCAAATGTAAACGGGTAGTCAGGTGGCGTCGCGAATGGGATTGTTTTGTATGGTATGCAGTGAAATATTTATTTACCCATCTTATCAATTTATCTAAGCATTTTGGCTGAGACTGCAAAACTATAGGCTGCTTGGTTTGGTTAGTAAAGATGAAAGTAAGTAGCTTATTCCCTGTAATATAAAATTCTACAATGGCAGTTTTATCATCTAAATTTTTCTGAAATTGCTCAAATTTAAAGCTAGAACCGATACGTAAATATTGGTCTTGTAAATCATTCTGCTGCTGTCGCAATTCTTGGAGATGTTGTGCCAGGGCGGTTGAATTTTCAACTTTGCCATGCTGGATTTGGTATTGACCTATGGCTATTTCATCCCTATATTGTTCTAGTTTAGTGACAACATCTCTAGGGAAGATGCTTTTCAGGTCACGGCTGAGGATCTGTTCAACTAAATTGCGGGTTTTGCTCCGTTCCACGTATTCTAGGGCTTGGGTATAGTCCGTTAACTCTATACAGACTTCCACCATGCCTCGATAGACTTTATTCCATTCTTCAGCTAGTTTGGTCTTGTATTCTTCTACTCCAGAACCAGAAATAATTTCCTCGCGTAAAGATTCTACTGTTTCAATGGTAGCATCAAAAGCCTTGTAAGCTTCGGTGAACTTTTGAACATCTTGGTAAGTGAAAGCCAGGTTATTTTTAGTTTGTAGATACTCTCGGGTAAAGGCTTGACGGGTGCGCACTTTTAAAGCCAATTGCCAGCAAGCGATCGCCTCTTCTATATTCTGTGCTTTCTCACCTTTGATTCGGTTACGGTAAGCATTACCGAGATTATTTTGAGTCGATGCCCATTCATAGGGAAATGCGTCAAAGGTATAAACGGTAAGAGCTGATTGGAAGCAAGCGATCGCATATTCTAAGTTTTGTGCTTTCTGACCTGTGATTCTGTTTGAGTAAGCAAGACCTAAATTGTTTTGAGTCTGTGCCCATTTTTCGGGAAATGCTTCACGGGTGCGTACTTCTAAAGCCGATTGGAAGCAAGCAATCGCATATTCTATATTCTGTGCTTTCTCACCTGTAATTCTTTCTAAGTAAGCAAGACCTAGATTATTTTGAGTCGTTGCCCATTCATAGGGCAAAGCTTGAGGGGTGTAAACTTTTAAAGCCAATTGGAAGCAAGTGATCGCATATTCTAAGTTTTGTGCTTTCTCACCTTTGATTCGATTACGGTAAGCATTACCGAGATTGTTTTGAGTTCTTGCCCAATCAATAGGAAAAGCTTCACGGGTGTAAACCCTTAAAGCCAATTGGAAGCAAGGGATGGCCTCTTCTAGATTTTGTGCTTTCTCACCTGTGATTCTTTCTAAGTAAGCATTACCGAGATTATTTTGAGTCGTTGCCCATTCATAGGGAAAATCTTGACAGGTGTAAACCCTTAAAGCCAATTGGAAGCAAGGGATGGCCTCTTCTAGATTTTGTGCTTTCTCACCTGTGATTCTTTCTAAGTAAGCATTACCGAGATTATTTTGAGTCGTTGCCCATTCATAGGGAAAATCTTCACGACTTCGTACTTCTAAAGCTTGCTGATAATAACCAATAGCTGCCTCCAGATTATCTCTTCTGGAGTCTTTAATTCTTTTAGTGTAAGCAATAGCAAGATTATTAATAGTTGTTGCCCATTGTTCAGGAAAATTATCACGTACTCTAACTTCTAATGCAGATTTATAATAATCAATTGATATTTCTATATTTTCAGCTTTTTTGCCAAAAATACGGTTACTATACACAGCAGCAAGATTATGTATAGTTTGCGCCCATTGTTGTGATAGAGTTTCCCGAGGACGTAATTTTAAAATAGTTTCTAATCCAGTAATTGCTATTTCTATAGCATTTGCCCATTTTCCTAATGGAAATTTAGAAATATCAATACAAAGACTTTCTACTATTCCAGCAATTGCCTCTTTTTCTTCAGGATTTAATTCAGCACAAGTATTAAGTATCCACTTGTGTAAAATAGTTTTAAAAGACAAATCTAATTTTGATAAATTAGATTTAATAACAGAATAAATAAATTGTAAATCTCCATTATTCTCATACTCTAGTAATAGCAGTTTTTTCAACAAGTCATAATACTCGTCACTACTATGAAATATATTTTGAGATACCTCCTGTGGTTTTTGCGGCTCAATATCAGCTTGAAAGGGAGTATAATAGTCAAGCAAATCAATATCTCTATCTACAGGAAACTCGATTACTCCAGAACGCCAATCAAAAAAATCAGGAGCACGACGGACTAAATACCTTAACGTATATTTTCTGACGGTAAAGACTAAGCAGCAATTAAAATCATCTCTAAATCTTTCCCGTTGCCAATTGAGATGACCTAATAAGCTGGCTAAAGCCTCTTTTTGATACGCTTTTTTAGGGTTTTCAAGGGTACGTTTAATATAATCGTCTAAGGCTAAAGACTTTTCAATGCCACTAACAAATAAAATATCAATGGGATTGTCGTTAACCTTTTCCTCAATCAGATCATATAAATTATAAATAGAATGGTCTAGCTTTAAAACATCAACCGTTTTATCATTAATATCTTGTTGAATTTCTTCAATAATTCTTTTTTCTTGTACAGGAGTACACCGCACAAATAAAATCCCAAAGCCTTCACGCCAAGATAAATCGCGTTTTAACCTCAGATACGATTCTTGTTCATCTGATCTAAATGTTGTTGAATTGGATGTCAGCATTTTATTTATTAGTTTTTAGCTATCAGCTATCAGTTTTCAGCTATCAGCTATCAGCTATCAGCTAATGGGCTAGATCACAGCGTCGAAGCCTGTGCCACCCAGGCTACGGGAATGGCTCATGGCTGACCGCTGACTGCTGAATGCTCACTATTAGTTAACTCACGAAGAGCAGATTTAAATTCTGATGTCCCTTCAATTAAAGGGTGAACATCATACCAACGCACAGGATTATCTTCTGCATTAGACTCTCGATATTCCAACACACAACGACGGAATAGCAAACTACGATAGTCTTCATCATTAGGGATAGTCTTGGAAAGATAAACTTCAGCTAATTTTGGCCATTCTTCAGAACTAACCGCATTACGATAGGTGCTATCTCTGGCATCACTAACCGCCCGCCTCACTATTTTTGTAGTAATCGGAAAATCATCAATATAACGCATTACTGACTGCATTAATAGCATCAACTCTCGGACATGACCACCAGTCATAGCACAAAGCTCAATGCGAGTATCTTGACTATCAAATATTTGTGTATCAATATCAATCGTAGGGTCAACTAAGTGAATCCTTTTTTCAATAACTTCTTTTAATTTATCTAATCCTTGTGAATAGGGTTGGTTGTGACGGTTTTTTACCATAATCATTGGTAAAACTTGAGGAGTAGCATACCTATTTCTTAATTCAGTAGCTTGACTGGAATAAGCTAAGGAAATAGGTACTGTATAAACTACGTGACAATTCAACGCTGTTAATTGACTGCTATAATCAATAAATATTTCCTCGTGACTTGTTCTGTCATTCCCTTTTTCCAGGGGTATGATTCTATCTAAGTTATCTGCTATCACAACTATTTTAGATTTTTCCTCAGGTAATTTCTGTTGAGCCTCTTCAATAAATTCATTTAACGCTGTAATCAACGATACACTATAAGTATCAACTTGTTTTCTAATGGTTTCACGGCTACTAGGATTGCGTCTTAAGGTTGTAGTCAATTTACTAAAAACCTGAATTTGAGCTTCAACCGTTAATTTTTCAAATTCTACCTCCGATAACGCCAAATCCTTTAATTCAGTCCAGCGAGACTGTAACCAATTTAAGACAGGATGAGGAGCAGCATACTCTTTAAGTTTCTCTAAAATATTACGAGTACAAGCTAACAGAATATCTGTATATTGAGCATCGATTTCATCAATATCTCCTTCCGTTGCGGGAAAATAAACCACAAAGCAGCCATCCTTCTGCAAATAATCTTCCAGACGCAATAACTCCGTTGACTTCCCTACACCCCGATGTCCAGTATAAAGTTGACAAGTCGCTTGGTTTGAAAAGAGGATATTTTTACCAATTTCTCTGAAAATATTGTCATCGCCCCTGACTGCACTACAGTTTACATAAACTGGATCGTTGGCTGGTAAGGGATAAAATGGTTGAAATTGATTGTAGATTTTTTTGATTAAGCTCATGGGGGGTGATGTGTCTAGTGGTTTTCAATTTGGTGAGGTACAGAGTTCCTGGTTTTAGGGAACAGGGAACAGGGAACAGGGAACAGGGAGTAGGGAGTAGGGAGTAGGGAGTAGGGAGTAGGGAAGAGAGAACAGGGAGACTTTTGGCAACGTTACACAAGTTAATAAAATAACGCACCATCGGATAAAACCGTAACAATGAGATGCCCCCGATGGCAATTGCCCTATGGCTGGCTGGTAATTGTCCTAATTATAAAATAATATATTGCGGTTTTTAATTAGGTGAGGTTTTTAGGAAACAGGGAATAGCGATGCAGCGCGGTCTTGGGGGTTTCCCCCATGAGCGACTGCATCAAGACGGGAACAGGGAACAGTGCGTAGGGTGGGCAAAATGATAGTATCTAGAATTGTTCAAAGAACCAAAGGGTTTTTGCCCACCCTACTTACAAAGAATCAACGGCTTTTTGCCCACCCTACAAGCTTTGCTGACTGGCTAGTTTATTAGTTGCGTAGGGTGGGCAAAATGATAGTATCTAGAATTGTTCAAAGAACCAAAGGGTTTTTGCCCACCCTACAAGCTTTGCTGACTGGCTAGTTTATTAGCAACAAGTACTAGTTAATGAGAAACTAGTACTCGTTAGGAAGAAACGGGTACCCATTTGTTACACAGCAGTACTCGTTTACAAGAAAATAGTATTGGTGTGTGAGAAAATAGTACTCGTTAGGAATAAATGGGTACTGGTGTGTTAAAAGTGATTACCTGGTCTGGTCTATTGTTAACCCTTGAGCCTTATAGCCCTATTGCCTATTGCCTATTGCCTATTGCCTATTGCCTATTGCCTATTGCCTATTGCTTACTCCCTGCTCCCTAAAAGCCCAGACGTTGTACCTAACAGCAATTGCAAACCGCTGTATTGATAATTGTGATATTTTTGCCATCATGGAAGTAACTCCTATTTAGGTGGGAGGAAAACCGCGCTGGCGTCGGTTAATGGTTTGAACCAGCGCGGTTATTAGTCTCAGTCTCAATATCTATAGTATAGATAAATCCTGGAAAAAATGCAAGGATTAATTTAGTTTTTTACATTTATTTACAAAGACTATTTGTAGGGATTGATGGATTTAAGTATGGATAAATATTGATAGCAATGTAAGTCTATTTTAGGGCATTTGTTTATTTAAAAGCTAACGATAACGTTATAGTATTGCTTTTTTTATTAACTTTAAAATACTCAAAAAAAAACCTTTAAAAACCCTTGACAAATAGTTGTATAATCATTACAATAATACTTGTCAACAAATTGAATCTTTGACCTATGTCAGAATTTACTCCAAACTCCAACAAACAACCCGTTAAGCACATCTTGAAGGGTTCTCGTAAAGCAGTACTCAACACGATGTACGCCCTTTATGGTCTGCGCTATGCGGAAATTTCCGAGTGGAGTCCTCTGCAGCCCACTGAGGTTCCAGGGCAATTCATTACTATCATGACCAAGTACTTGTTGTTGCCATAACACCTTAAATTTCTGGGGGGGTTTCCCCCCCTTGGCCAATCCCATCGGATCACATCCGGATTGGTTTGGAAACTTCTGACATAGGTGATTGAAATAGCCGTGGATAGTATTTCTGCGGCTATTTTTTTTTGTTTTGGAATATATAGAGAATTTAGAATAGAGAATTTAGAATAGAGAATTTAGAATAGAGAATTGGGAATCGGGAATCCAATACTGGTGGTTCAGTAAGCCTGTACTCCAACATCATCAAAGTATGATAAAATTAATAAATGGTGTTTCATAGCTATCAGGTATACAGGATTTTTTACCTCTTGCCTGCTCCCTACTCCCTACTCCCTACTCCCTGTTCCCTTTGCTATAAAAAAATGCAACTAGAAGACTATTTTGACTTCCTCAGTGTGGACGATATTCGTATAAAAGGCACAAGAATAGGAATAGAAACTATTCTCTATGATTATATCCATCGTGCCCGCACTCCTGAAGAAATTGCCGAAACCTATCCATCCCTAAATCTAGAACAGGTTTATGCTACTATTCTTTATTATCTACACAATAAAGAAATGGTCAGCCAATATGTTGCTGACTGGTTAGAGTGGAGTCACCAGCAACTGAAAGCACAGCAAATTAACCCCTCGACCTCTGCCCTGCGATTGCGGAAGTTGAGAGCAGAACGAAAAGTAATCAAAAAAGCTGATGACTCTCAACTATCTATTGGATGAAAATGTCAATCCTGCTTACAAAATCCAATTGACCCGGAATTCTCCTGATTTGGTGATGTGGATTGTTGGTGAACCGAATACTCCTGCAAGAGGAACGTTAGACCCCCAAATTCTGAAATGGTGTGACGAGTATGGTTTTGTGCTGGTAACAAATAATCATAAATCTATGCCTACCCATTTAGCTGATTATATTACAGAAGGGAATCACATACCAGGAATCTTTATTCTCAACACCAAGTTAAGTATGGGAGAAAATATTGATGAGCTGGTTTTTCTAGCTGAGGCATCTTTTGAAAACGAATATCAAGACCAAATTATTTATCTTCCACACAGTTATAGCGTTTAGCAAAGGTCTTTCGCCGATTGAGAAAGCTTATCTGGATCTAGACTCCACCAAATCAACGCGCAAGTATCGAGAACAATTTTCACACTTCTCCCCATTCTTCTGTCGTAGGAGTTGTTAAATCCTCAAAATACTTGACTTTACCGCGCATTTTTCCAAATAACTGTTCTGTTGAGGATAAATTACCGTATTTAGAAATTATCACCACTGGTTTGCCCCGATCAGTGACTACAATTTCTTCCCCTTCTGACTCTACAAGCTGCAATAACTCCAGCAGTTTGCTTTTCAGTATACTTTTGGAAATTGTTTTCATTTAGATACTATTGACGGACTTAATTAACATTATAATTATATCACATTTAAAGCGTTTTTAATAGCTATCAGGTACACAGGATTTTTTTCTCTTCCCTGTTCCCTATTCCCTGTTCCCTGTTCCCTAAAAAACCATAAATATGTACCTGGACAAAAATAAACCTCACTTCTTGATGCAAAGCGCGAGTGGGGGAAACCCCCTGTTCCGAAGCTGCATCGCTGTATTAACTTGTGTAAAGTTGCCAAAAATCGGTCTGCTCCCTGCTCCGAACGCGGGGCGCGTTCGGAGCAGGGACTTCGGAACAGGGAAGAGCGAAAAAATAGTGCTTACCTGATTAGACTAGAAACAGCTATAGTGCTAATATAAGCATTTGTTGCCTACTCCCTACTCCCTACTCCCTACTCCCTACTCCCTGTTTTCTTTGCTATATAAATGACAAACTACGAAATCGAAACCCAAGAATGGTGGGTAGAACGTTGGAATGACTTACTCAATTCCTATCGCTTCAAAAAGCGTTTGGAACGGGGACGTATCTATGCCAAAGAAGGCAATATTCTCAGTATTGACTTTCTAGGACCACAAGTAGTCGCCAAAGTTCAAGGAACTGCTCCGGAGCCCTATGAATTAACCATTTCCATCGAACCCTTTACCGAGGAAGACTGGAATTATGTGGTGCAAACCCTAGCAAGTAAAGCAATTTACTCAGCTCAGTTATTAGCAGGAGAAATGCCCCATAATATCGAAGAAGTCTTTACTGCCAATGGTTTAAGTTTATTTCCCTTCACCCTCTCCGACGTTCGTTCCCAGTGCAATTGCCCCGATCCCAAAAATCCTTGTAAGCATATCGCAGCAGTATACTATGAATTAGGCGATCGCTTCAGCGAAGACCCCTTTGTTTTGTTCCAGTTGCGGGGAAGCACCAAAGAACAAATCCTTGATGCCTTGCGTAAATTACGCAGTGGTCAAGCAGGGGAAACTTCCACCACAGAGCAGCCATCGTCAATTCCAAATCTCACGTCTGCTGATCAAAACCCTGATCAAAACAGGGAAAAGGGGGAATCAGTAATCGGCGATCCTGAAACCTCAGTCAATATTCAGCAATTTTGGCAATACGATCAGCCTCTCGATTCTTCCCTGGTGGTAATTGCACCACCAACAGATAGTGGAACAGTCCTCGATGTCTTAGGAACAATTCCTCTAGGAGCAGCTGACCCTCGTGTCATGCAGTATCTCAAAGGAATTTATCAGATAGTCAGCCAGCAAGCTGTAATTTCAGCATTAAATCGAGATAGTTAATAGGGTAATAATTAATTTCCTGTTGGAACTAATGTTCCTATTTAAGTTATCAGCATTCAGCTATCAGCATTCAGCTATCAGCATTCAGCTATCAACATTCAGCTATCAACATATGCTTATGATGGGCTTTTCCCCAGACTTTTAATTCTGTAAAATCTCGAACTATTAAATTATCCCAAATGAAGTTTATTTTAAGCATTAGGCTGACCACTGACCGCTGACCGCTAACCGCTGACTGCTGACCGCTTAATGCTAACAAGACTTCTGAGCAACACCCTTATACATATAGCCCATAATCTTAGGAAATTTTGGTTCATAAAACTCTTCTAACGTCAGAATCTGGAAGTGATTTTCAACCAGCTGTTTGATATTACGATTTAGATGACAGCCATCCGCAATAATCTTTTGTAAAGGGGTCAAGCGGTTTTGCCAAACCTGAACCTTAGACTCATCACTTATTCCATGCTCAATAAAAAAGAACTTTCCCCCTGGTTTTAGGACCCGATAAATTTCTTCTATAGCCTGATTTACTTTAGTAATACTGCACAATGTCCAGGTGCTAACTACACTATCGAAGCTATGGTCAGCCATCGGTAAACTTTCGCCATTCAGTACCCGAAAATCAACAGTAATTTCCGAGTCATGAATACGTTTTTTAGCTAATGATTCCATCCCATGATTAACATCAATAGTTGTAAGTTTTTGTAGGTGGTTGGGGTAATACCTTAAATTTAATCCTGTGCCAAAGCCAATTTCAAAGACTTCCCCAGACACCTCAGATAAAACCTCTTGACGATACTTGCTTAAGACCGGGTCAGACATAGCCCAGTCCATCAATCGGGGAAAAACCAACTCTGAATATACACTCATGATCCAATTACCTTGGGATAACCTTGAATTGGCACTCATGATCAATTATATATATAGCAAGTCTTAATTAGTTAAGTTACAAAGTACTGGGTTTTAGGGAGTAGGGAGTAGGGAACAGGGAATAGGTAAAAAATCCTGGAGAAACGCTATATAAATTATAGTAGTAAACATAAATATGAGCGTGCAGGCTACCGGGTGAAGTATGACAAGTATATTTGATTGGATTAATCAATTCCAAAATGCTTGGGGTGACAACTTCCAGGCGGTGGGTGATTTGGTTCTTTACGCCTGGATTATAAGTTTTGTCAATTTAGTCTTATGCGGGGGAGCACTGAACGACAAGTTTGGTATCCAACCCCGCACCTGGCTTGGGCTAGTTGGTATTTTGTTTTCACCCTTCTTGCACAAAGACTGGAAACACTTGATCGGAAACACTATTCCGTTCGCGCTCCTTGGCTGTTGGGTGTTGTTACGAGGAACGGATGATTTCTGGGTCGTGACCTTGGTGATAGTCTTGGTTGGTGGTTTGGCTGAATGGCTACTTGGTTCACCTAACACGGTCTCTTATGGCGCAAGCGGTCTAGTTTTTGGGTATGTAGCTTTTCTG
Organism: Moorena sp. SIO3E8; assembly: GCF_010692445.1. Lineage (NCBI taxonomy): Bacteria > Bacillati > Cyanobacteriota > Cyanophyceae > Coleofasciculales > Coleofasciculaceae > Moorena > Moorena sp. SIO3E8. The sequence continues at coordinate 24,872 of NZ_JAAHHM010000046.1, forward strand.
ATCGGACAGGGGTATTTAGAAGGTAACTCCCTGTTAGTCATAGGTTCTATCGCTATCGGTGGTGTCTATGGTTTTACACTCAGAGGTTTATTGCCTGGTGAAACAGGGATCTCCTGGCAAGGACATTTATTTGGCTTCCTAGCAGGTATGCTTGCAGCCAGCAATATGGATACGTTTCGGAATCTGTTTCTGTAAGCAAAGATGGGGCTAAAGCTTAAACCACTGTGGTCAGCTTACCCTTAATTGGGTGAATGGGTAGGGAGTCAGAGCAACTCTGGCTGGCAAACGGTCGGTTCGACCACAATCACCATCACTTCCGCTTCATTCTAGTCGGAGCCACCGCTCTCCCGAGCTGCCCATGATAAATTTACCCAGTTTTGAGGCTTACTGCTCAAATGGCCTGGCTCCTGGCCGTAGTTCCGGTAAAAAAAATCCCCGCTAGCGGCCAGACTAGCGGGGTGTGCTTTTCTCTTTGTGTTCTCAATTATTATTATTGGCCAATTAAGTATGATTTGGTGTTGGTCTAATGTCAATTTTTGGTGTTATTTCATATAAATTTTTATAAACTTGCTTGTTTTGGTCGATCTAGTCAATCTGAGCATCAGGTGATCTCGATCAAAAAACTCCACTAGCCTGATACTAGTGGAGGCAGGGTGTGTTATTCGTCAACTTCATCGTAGATATCCGATGTTTGTGATCTGGTTTGCTTAATGTATGGTTTTGTGTTTGATTTAGTTGTTGCTCAGCAGAATCTGGAGTATAGTTTTTATTTATATTATTATACTATAGCATGAAAATATTGTGGCTGTCAAGGGCAAAAAATCGGGAAGATCAGTAAGTTATAGTAATAGTTGCCTAAACTTGACTATAATTCCCTATGAGACAAATAGCCTTTTGTGCAGCACTTTCTGGTGAGGGATAACAGAAAAGCCAACTTGAAAGACTTGAGGTATGTGAGGGACAAAAAAATACCGAAAAGTCCAGAAGTATCGAGCCATTAAAACCTTGACAACTTATGAAATCATGACTCCTGGATAACGTTGGTTATGTGGAAATTAGGTTATTTAGACTGTTAAACACCACGATTATATCGTTATTCCCCATTACGGATTACCCTCTTAGCCGTAGCAAAAACCGTAACTAATGGAACCGAATTATCCTGAAATGGTCATATTAGAACAGGGTATTAGCAACGGAGACGATCAAATGAACCATCAAATACTTAGTCGTATAGCCACTGTTATGGCAGTCAGCATCCTGCTTACAGGTATATTGGGGTGTGTGTCGGAAAAAACCAATGCCCTTGACCCTCTGCCTAACTCCGAACCAAGGAAAGAATCAATGTCAGCTGACCAAAAACCAACTTTAGCAGTAGATACCAATCTTGTAGACGCTAATACTAAATTTGGCTTCAAGCTATTCTCAGAAATTCTCAAGCAGGACACTAACAAGAATGTTTTTGTCTCTCCCACCAGCATCGCCATTGCCCTAGACATGGCTTACAACGGTGCCAGCGGCGAGACTCAAGAGGCTATGGCAAAAGTCCTAGAATTAGAGGGATTGAGTCTAGATCAACTCAACCAGGGGAATAACGCCTTAAAAGCTAGCTTGGAAAATGCTGACCCTGATGTCCAGCTGTCCATTGCCAACTCCCTGTGGGCTAACCAAGGCATTGACATCAACCCCAAATTTATTAAAAACAACCAGGAATTCTACAAAGCAAAGGTCACAGAACTTGATTTTAGTAGTGCCAAGGCTGCAAAAAAAATTAACCGTTGGGTCAAAAATAACACAAACGGCAAAATCAAAACGATTGTCGAACGCACTCAAGGGGATGAATTACTTTTCTTAATTAATGCTATCTATTTCAAAGGCAGCTGGACCAGAGAATTCGATAAAAGTCAAACGTCTGATCAAGCTTTTTATATCTCTGATTTAAACCAAAAGCAACACCCAATGATGTATCAGTATGGGAAGTATCAGTACTATGAAAATGATGCCTTTCAAGCTGTAAGTATTCCCTACGGTAAAGAACGGTTGAGTTTGTATGTTTTCTTACCCCGTGAAGGGAGCAGCTTGGCAGAATTTCAACAACAACTCACAGCGGAAAACTGGCTACAATGGATGAAAGAGTTTAGGTCTCGGGATGGGTCAATTCGGCTACCCCGCTTTAAATTTGAATACGATATTAAACTCAACGATTCCCTAAAAGCTTTGGGGATGGATGTGGCGTTTACCGATAACGCTGATTTTTCTAATCTAACCTCTGAATCAGCAGCGATTAGTCAAGTCAAGCACAAAACCTTTGTAGAAGTGAATGAAGAAGGCACTGAAGCAGCGGCTGCTACTTCTATCGGTGTTGTTCCCACTTCGATTAGCATAGATCAACCATTTAATCTAGTGGTTAATCGTCCTTTTTTCTGTACTGTTCGGGACAATAAAACTGGAGCAATTTTGTTCATGGGTTCGATTGTGGAACCGTAAGCTATTAGCTATTGAATTAGTGTGAAGGTTGTTTGGTTAAAGGTTGAAAGTTAAAGGGTAAGCATGCAGCTATCAGCGAACAGCGTAGCGTCATCGGTGCTTTTGAATAAAATAAGCTGACCGCTGACCGCTGACCGCTGACTGCACCTCAAGTAGCGTGCGCGTAGCGCATATGCTTACGTTAAAGCTTCAAAAGATAACCTTTAACCTGGTAACCTAGTTAACCTTAGGCAGGTAGCTTGAATAGAATTGCATCCCAAATAAAGTATCCCTCACGTCCATATAATAGTGACGAGGGATCAGCAACACTCTGCTGACCAGAAGGACTTACTTTCTTAATTTCTGGATAATCGTTGTCCCACAACACTTTCCACTGACCAGAAACATCCAGTTCCTGCATTCCTAAATTTAACCCATAGGCAATGAGGTCTTCTTGGTTATTGCGCTCGAAGTTGATCGCATACAAGTTAGACTCGGAGGATCCTTTCACAACCGGTACCACCCCTGCTGGCTGATAGGGACCGTTGATCTGTGGCGAGACAAAATGGTACAGGCTGGAGTCAGTAATGGAGGCAGCGTCATCACCAAGTTGCTCAAGCCAACGGGGATCCACATGTTGCTTCATCACAGAGAAGAACATGTGCCACATTCCTCCTTTATAGTAAACGTGGCTTCGTTCACACTCGTAAAAGAGACCTTGCTCACCTTCATCGGTCATGAAATGAGGAAACAGGGCTGGTGGCAAGAGTGTATAGGGTCCTTCGAGTTGATCTGCTACTGCTAGACCAATACAGCCTTTCTTGGGTTGGGAATTTGTCTTGGCAGCAGCAGATAGAAACATCCAATACTTGCCTTCGTGAAAGATGGGGAAAGGATCCCGCAACTGGCGGTGACGTTGGTCTGGCATCAATGGATGGTCAGAGTAATCGTAGTATTTCTCCCAATCAAGAAATTCGATCAGTTGGGGAGCTTGCCAATCAATCTCGTGATTATCCCTAATGATTCCCTTACAGAAGCCAATATACTCATGAAGCAAATTAGGACGGTCTGGAGATCCACCGTAAAAGAAATACAGGGAATTTTCGTTTACCAACCGTAAGCTTCCTGCTAGAAGGCGAGAGCTTCGCCAGTAGTCATCCCGGTCTGGCTGAAACACAGGACCTAAGTGCTTAATTACAGACAAATCTTCACTAAGAATAGCCCCACCCATTTCCCCTCTCTGCCAAGGCACTCCCTCTAAATCCTTTCCTCCTTGAAGGTAAAGCAGGAGATATTTTGAGAGAGCTGTTTTACTTGGAGCAGGTTGATGAGGCGTTGTCTGGATGCTGATATCATGGTTGAACAGTTGCTCTAAGGTCGCAGCGTCGCTCCTGCCCTGATCGAGTTGTTGTATCATCAGCTTCTGCTTAAGATATTTTTAGTTTTGTTAAGGGAATATTACTTTATTAAATCAATGTATTATTTGTTTGACAAGAGGATCCATCAAATTCCAGGGATATGGGGCACAATCTAAGTATAAATACGGTTCTTCAGTACCTGCTATGCGCTCATTTCAGGTTAAAAAAATCATAAAGCTTACTATACAATGGTTCTGATTAATTAACAATAATTTCTAAATACTGCCTCTTTCCACTGCTCCGTTCGCGTAGCGTGGCCAACGGCCTCAGTCCCTACTTCCTGCTCCCTTCCTCAAAGTGTTAATTTAGCATAACAAGTACGGAAGAGCCATAAATACTTATCTTTTACCAAGAATTGGCGATCGCCAATTCTCCTTGATGATATGTATTACTAAGTAATACATTAAGGTTACACGCTTGATAGCCTAATCCGTAGGCGTTGCTTAATAATGGAATGATTTTAAGAGTAGGTGCGCGCCTCCAAGGCCGTGAGGGATTGCTCACGGCCTTGGGTCGCACCTGTAGAATGGGCATCTTGCCGTGGAATGGGCATCTTGCCGTGGAATGGGCATCTTGCCGTGGAATGGGCATCTTGCCGTGGAATGGGCATCTTGCCGTGGAATGGGCATCTTGCCGTGGAATGGGCATCTTGCCCGTTTCCTCTCCGCGCGGGCAGGATGCCCACTCTACTTATATTCATTCGAAGACTGACGCAACGCCAATCCGTAGGCTGGCTCATGCAAGTTTAGCATCGAGGTATAGCGCTACGCGCAAGTCATAAGGTTCTTGCGTCAGAAGTCAAAAGTAAGCTAGGACTAGGTTTCGGAGTTTAGGAGCGATGCAGCGCGGTCTTGGGGAGGCAGCGCGGTCTTGGGGGTTCCCCCCATGAGCGACTGCCGTGGTTTCCCCCATGAGCGACTGCATCAAGACAATGTCAAACATCTGAATGCGTAGTGCTATATAGGCTGAGATCCTATCTAGAGGGCGCAAGCCTTGGGCTCCTAAATTAGGGTTTGGCTTCGAGTTTGGCTTCGGGTTTTCCTTTCAACTGCGTAAGTCCTAGTGTAAGCATTCAGTGGTCAGTGGTCAGTGGTCAGTGGTCAGCGGTCAGCTAACGTAACAGAAATTAAAGCAATGCTTACCCGTTTTATTAAAAAGCTGAGAGCTGATAGCTGATAGCTGATAGCTAAATGCTTACATCCTAGTAATCTGACCTTAGTTAAAACTTTGTCTATGTCTTCACAACTTAAAGATTTGATTTGAATGGCAATTAATAAGCAATTTTACCAATGACATTTCCCCAACACTATTTGTTATCTTAGAATAAGTTTGGTAGTGATAGGTAAAAAAGCGAGTACAGACCTCGCTTAAATGCTGCTATAGCCTTAAGCTATTATCAAATAATATTAGGACTTACGTAGTAACTCTCTGATTATCTGATTAGAGGGTAAGTTATCATCAATTAAAACACTATACTTTGAGCGATCAACAGTGAGCGTATTTGCTGATAGCTTCTAACTCAAACTTTATGCCCGTCTAAAGTATAGATATAGTTTTAACTACTCTCAGTACGTAATTCCTCACTAGTTTAATGTATTCAGGAAAAAAAATACTTGGATACATAGACTATTGTTTAATCATTAGGCGTTGCTTCTATAAATTACACAATAATTAGTTAGATAGGATTTAATTAAGCGGTAAGGAATTTTACTTCCCTTACCCTACTACCGAATTATTACTTTATACTCTCTAGTTGACGCCTTAGTAAAGAGGCTAACTTTTCTAGGGAGTTAGTCACAGTTATTCACTAACTAATACTCTTACACAAAAGCAGGTAACTTATGCTTCCTAATCACAGTTTACAACTCTCAGATAAATGGATCTGGGACTTCTGGCTAGCTCAAGATATTTCCGACTATCACTTATTTTACTTGCAAGCTTCTAAGGATTTACCGGATCCAGAAGACCGACATTGGCATGTTTCATTTGGTCACGCTGTTTCTCAGGATTTACGGCACTGGGAGATTCTACCAGATGCTATGAAGCCTGAAGCTTATGGTGACGTGGATGAGTACACTAATTGGACTGGCTGCGTAATTCGTCATGATGGCCTGTGGTATCTCCCATACACCAGCACTGATCGCAAAGAGCAAGGAAAAATCCAACGCATCAGCCTTGCGACCTCCAAAGATTTAATCCACTGGGAAAAACATCCGAAAAACCCGGTGATCGAGGCTGATAGTCGCTACTACGAGAAGTATGATCTCGAGCACCCTGAGAAAAACCTTTGGTTCGATGAAGCCTGGCGCGATCCTTGGGTGTTTCAGGATCCAGAAACAGGGGAATTTCATGCTTTAATTACTGGTCGCGTTAACTATGGTCCTGCTGAAAGTCGGGGCGTGATTGCTCATGCCACTTCACAAAACCTGATTGATTGGCAAGTATTACCACCATTAACTGAGCCTATGACGTTCGGGACTATGGAATGTCCGCAAGTGGTTACTATCAAGGGGCGCTACTATCTGCTCTTCTCGATCCCCCCAGGAGAGTTTGTTGATAGTAACCTCACGGGAACGTTCTACATGGTTGCTGATCATCCTTTAGGACCATTTTCTGCTCCAAGGGCGCTCTGGGCTGATTCAGTGAAGCGGCTCTATTCCGGGAAACTGGTACAAGGTCCTGATCAGATCTGGTACTTTATGTCATGGCGTAATTTCGCTCTAGACGGGAGCTTTCTCGGCGATATCAGCGAACCTCTGCCGATCACAGTTGATGAGGAGGGCAATTTGATAGTGCTAGAACCAGCAATGGTTCATTAGACGTCTTCGGGCAGTCAGCAATAGGCAATCGGAAACGAGGAAGAGGAATTATAGCGGTTCTCAGTTTGATGAGGTACATACTAAATTTATTCCCTCTCCTCTGTCGGTTCTCACTTCCATAGACGAAATGCTTAAGGGGGCACGGCCTGTGCCCCTAAAATTAATATGGTCAGTAACCAATTACCAATTACCGATTACCGATTACCGATTACCGATTACCAGAATGAGTCTGCCTAACTGGATTACCTTTTCCCGCTTACTGGGGTTGCCCTTTATCTTATACTTCCTGAATCACCCAACTGACCAAAGCCGCTGGATTAGTTTAGGGATCTTTGTCCTTGCGGCTGGAACGGATTGGTTAGATGGTTATCTAGCTCGTAAACTGAACCAAATTACTGATTTAGGAAAATTCCTTGACCCGTTAGTGGATAAATTTTTGGTACTAGCGCCCCTACTAGCATTAATTGAGCTAGGTCAGGTACCCGCTTGGGGAGTTTGTTTGATTTTGGCACGGGAGTTAACGATCGCAGGTTGGCGAGTTAACCCCAAGTTATCCGGTAGCGCTAGCATACAGGGAGCCAATATCTGGGGTAAACTCAAAACCGTCAGCCAAATTAGTGCGATCGCACTTTTAATTGCTCCAACTCCCGACACCTGGATCATCCCATCCCTAGTCCTTTTCTGGCTATCGGTGGTCCTAACCTTAATCTCTGGCTTAGTTTACCTGTTACCCGCTAATATCTGGTCATCAACAGCAAAATCTACTTCAGCTTGATCCCGACCTGAACCGAGATAATCATTCTCAAAGGAATCCTTCAGTCCCGAAAGCAAATCATACTCCGGTTGCCAGTTAAGTTCAGTCAATGCCTTATGGATATCAGCAAAAAAGTGTTGTAATCGAAATGGGAAAGCCTTGCGCTTACCAAAATCAAACTGCTTCGGGTCATAATGCACGAGCTTGACCTCATCAGCCGACTTACCACAGGCCATAGCACAGGTTCGTGCTAAACCATCAAAGGTGACATAGCGTTCCCCGGACACATTGTAAATTTTACCAATCGCTTCCGGATTCCCCAATACTGCCGCCATTGCCCTCGCCAAGTCCTGACAATGACCTAACTGAGTAATGTGCATGCCATTACCAGGGATGGGAATAGTGCGATCGCGAACAATCCGGTCAAAAAACCAAGCTTCAACATCATTATAATTTTGGGGACCATAGATATAAGTTGGACGAATCGCGGTAAATGGCACCCCAAGTTCTTGTAGGTAAGCCTCAGTATGATGTTTACCCTTGTGGCGAGAATTGGGATCAACTGGATCTCCTTCGAGATGGGGTAACTGGTCAGACTTCAAATACACCCCAGCCGAACTCATATACACAAAATGCTGCACCCGGTCTTTAAAAATTTCCACTAAGGGTTGAGTATCACTCAACTCCCGACCATTATTATCGAAAATGCCATCAAACTCTTGAGACGATAACATTTCCTTGAGCTGATTGGGATCCTTGCGATCGCCATGAATCTGTTGGACTCCTGGCACTGGCGCTGGCTTATTACCCCGATTGAACAGCACCACCTCATGGCCCATCTCCACCAAAACCTTGGTTAAATAAACCCCAACAAACCGGGTACCACCCATGATTAAAATTCGCATGGTCACTAATTACTAAAAACTTTGATTCACTGATTTATTAATTACCTCTGGGCGGACTTTGTGCCTTCGTGGTTCTAAACCAAACCACCCATAGCATTGTCAGGACTTGGGCACTTACTCTACTAGTAGGGGCACCCTACTACCTAAGGGGGTTTGGTGCCCAGTTTTGGGTAAGTCCTGATACCTTAAAGTCGCAACTGAGTCACAGCAATATTACCCGAAAAACACACATCTACATCAGTACCAGGAGCGCGATCGCGTTTGTCATACTCCCCCTCATAATAGTAGTGATCCCCCTCCACACGATACTTTGTCGGTAACGGTTGAGTACTCGGTTCACAAAATACCACCTCTGGCTCAGGTGACCCCGGTTCCAAGTGAGGTAAATTCACATTCCAGTAAGTACCAGCAGCAATCGGACGATTCAACAAATCCGCCAACACCCTAGCTGTCCAACGACTCGCCACCTCCCAATTAATCACCCAAGGTTTTTTAATCCAGTGGGAAATCGCAATACCTGGTATCCCCTGTATCGCCGCTTCCCTAACCGCCGCCACTGTACCAGAAATGTAGACATCAACCCCCAAGTTACCGCCAGCATTAATACCTGACAGAACCCACTTTACCTCTGGTATAATATGTGATATTGCAAGGCGAGTACAATCCGCTGGGGTACTAGAAACTGCATACTCATAGTCTGACCGACGTTGGACGTGAATCGGTTTATATGTAGTAACCTGATGGCCACAGCCTGAATGATGCTCCTTCGGAGCGATAATTACAAAATTACCGTTACCGTTGACCGCTTGCTCTAGTGCTTTAATTCCGGGAGCATCTATCCCATCGTCGTTCGTTAGGATTATAGTCATTAGTTTAGTCGTTAGTGGTTAATCATTAACAGCTGAGTATGGGAAACGATCTAATCCAAGCCAAACTATCAAGGAATATCGAAACCGTATTAGAAACTTAAAACCAATCATCTCAAATTGCTTGAGCATTTGCACCCTTATACTTCCTTTGGGTATAAACTTAGCTTTTGGTTTAGCTATTGAACTTAAGCTCTGATCTCCGTACAGAAGAGCGAGCTAATAGCTGTTTACCCAGGAAAGTAGCCCGTAAGCTGACCGCTCAATGGGTATAGCTGCCCATGATCAGCCATCTGACAACCTCAGCTCAAAATCTTTCAAGCAACTGTTATGGCAAGTCAGGGATACATCTACAACTTTCAACCTATTGGCAAACCAGGATTATGACTCAAAATAGCAAAAATCAGCCATCTACCCACTCTCAGCCAACTGTTAATTTTACCGAAGAAGAGCTGCAAGATATCTTACGCTATGCTAACGAACACGGTATTAATCCTTTTAGACTAGTCAAAGCCATTGCCCAAAATCGGAAACAGAGAATTGCCCAAGCTCACAATAGGCAGATTCGAACCAGGGAAACTGTTTGTCAATAGAGCCGCAGTTATTAAACTCAAGGCGCTGACTTTATTCGCCGTCAGCTTCTTTAACAAGAAGTGGTGGAGGGCATTACCATGCTACTCTATCCATAGTTAGTAAGGGTAAGCCAAGACACAATTTTTTATCCTTATATCTTCTCTCAGAGAAGATCGGATATATTGAAAGAGTAATGGTAAGGTCGATACCATTATAAAAACAAAAACTAAGAAATAATTGACGACTATTAAATCCCTGAGAACTGGTGTTTGTAATTTAGATTATGATCTACAAGTTCAAAAAATCCGGTTATTCAGGATTTTAAAATACAGTAAGTTCCTCAAAACTTTGGCCATTTTAGTTAATTTTAAATTAAAACTACCCTTTATTTTAAATTTGAATTAACGGGTTAACATCCTTTAAAAAAAGGATTAAACGGCAAAAAGTACGTTAAAACCTGGATAGAAAAAAAAGTAACCGTTATACCAGGGCTATTTCATTATGGTCTGAGATGGGCTGGTGCTAATAGAGATGCAATTCCAAATTGAACCTGGGGTTAAAACAACGGGAATAGCTAGTGTTAAATGTAGTCAATTTTTTTTGGTCGCAGAATTAACTGATAGAGGGTTTTACATTCGGGATGCTCTAACTACCTTCTGGTAGTGAATAGGTTCATACTCTAGGAAAAAAAGACTCTCCTAGTACAATCAAAGCTACAATCAAAGATTTAAGTTCCCATCTAATTTTCACGCATCAGTACCAACAAAGGGGTTCAGGCACTAAACTATTAAATACTATTAAATTTAAATGGGCGACAGGTTAGTAGGGGAGGGTGGAATTAAATTATCTACGTAACTGGTGAACGATAACACTCAACAGTCCACAGCTGACAGTATTATCAGTATTCACCTTTATTTACCTGTTGGTTCATTAGAGTTGGTTTAATAGAATGTGGTTAACCACTATCACTTCACTGCTAGGCTAGGAACTGTCCAAGCAGTCCCAGATCGTCACTACTGCGTATCATTACCTTCAATCTCAGCTTAAAGAACCCTAATGCAGACTACAGCTTATAGTGAGCTTTTCCCACTATTTAATACAGCTAGCCCAGAAACCTTAGAATGGTTTGAGTCCATTGCGGTGGAGCATGAGTACCCGACCGACCGAGCTATCATCATGGAAGATGCTTGGGGTAATGCTGTTTACTTTATTGTCTCCGGCTGGGTTAAAGTGCGACACTTACGCGGTGAAAACGATGTCACACTGGTAATTTTGGGTCGGGGTGACTTTTTTGGTGAAATGGCAATTCTTGATGAATCTCCCCGCTCAACCGATATCGTTGCCATGTCGAACGTGCGACTACTGACCATTTCTGCACAACGCTTTATTCAAACTCTCTTTAAAGATCCCCAGTTGCACCATCGCATGTTACAACTGATGGTGCGGCGGTTACGTCAGAGCAATGTCCGGTTACAAAATCGCTATCAACCTCCAGCGGTTAATTTAGTCAATACTCTAGTGGGTTTGGCAGACAATTACGGTGAAATAACTGAAAAAGGCACAGAAATCTATAACATTTCCTATCAAGACTTAGCTGATATCACAGATATCAGTGTAGAGGATACTACCAAAATTATGGAAAAGCTCGAGAGTAAGGGCTGGATTAAAGTTGACCCGGAGCAGCAAACTATGCGCTTGATGAATATCAAGCAGCTAACTCAGCTGGTCAGACGAGGTAGCTCATGAGGCAAGATTAGCTCTAGGTGCTACCTGCGCCATCAGGGAGGCGTGGGCCTTGGTTAGGAGATTTGGCTGAATTTACCAATATCGAGCTTGATAGATTACTTAATATAAGCTAATATTTCTTCATAAAGTTAAATAAAACTTAAATTAATTAACCTATCTACACCTGTATGGTAGAGACTTACTCTCGGAGCATGTAGATAGATTACGTCTAGCTTCTTCCCAAAAGCTAAAAACTTTCTGTAAGATAGCAGAATCGGTTTTTATTTGTGATAAAAGCACCGTTTTAAGTTTTACTAGCTCTCAATCAAGCTAATTTAGAAGATTTTTGGAGGACTATGATATGCGGATAGCTCAAGTTTCCCCCTTATGGGAGAGAGTTCCCCCACCAGGCTATGGTGGTATCGAACTAGTTGTGAGCCAACTCACTGATGAATTAGTTCGTCGTGGTCACGATGTCACCCTATTTGCCTCTGGAGATTCCATCACTATCGCTAAACTAAAGTCTGTGGCTCCTCAGGCGTTGCGCCTTGACCCCTCCGTAGAGGCACCAATAGTTTACGAACTACTGCAACTGGCTCAGATTGGCGAGGTGGCTGATGAGTTTGACCTAATTCACTTTCACACAGGGATGATTACCTTTCCGGTGATTGACTTGTATAAGACCCCTGTGGTTCATACCATGCATGGTCGCTTCGGCAATGATATTAGCAAGGCTTATGCGCGATACAGCCACATACCCCATATTAGCATCAGTAATCATCAGCGGTCATCCGGACCAGAGATGAATTATGTTGCTACGGTTTACAATGGTGTTAAAATAAAAGATTATCCGTTCAATCCAAAAGCAGCCGATGACCCCCCCTACTTAGGGTTTTTGGGTCGTTTGTCAAAGGAGAAAGGCCCTCATCATGCGATCAGAATTGCCCGTGAAACTGGCTGGAACTTGAAAATGGCGGGCAAGCTTGATGTAGTTGACCGGGAATTCTTCGAACAAGAAATTGCTCCGGAAATCGACGGTAAACAAATTCAATACTTGGGTGAAGTGAGCCACGAAGAGAAGGTGGAATTATTATCCAAAGCCAGCCTGACCCTCTTTCCGATTATCTGGCCCGAACCTTTTGGTTTGGTAATGATTGAGTCAATGTGTGTTGGCACTCCAGTGATTGCCACGAACTTTGGCGCTGTACCGGAGGTGGTGGCCGACAAGAGAACTGGCATAATCTGTGCCAATCCTGAGGACATGATAGCTGCCATTCCAGAAGCTCTTAAACTCTCTCGCGAAGAGTGCCGTAAGTATGTGGAAGAGACCTTCAGTGTTCCCAATATGGTTGATGGCTATGAAGCAGCTTATCAGAAAGTGCTAGAACAGCATAAGTAAGCTAATCCCAAAACTTCAGCTCCTGTCAGTGCAGTTTAATCGTTTAGATCAGCGCTTTTCGCCTTTTCCAGATAATTATAGGAAATCGGGACACAAAACTCCCCATATTCATGGGGCAGATGTAGCCCACCACGGCACTTTTAAGTGCGGTGAATCTGTTACTATGAAAACGTGAAGGCCAGTAGGAACAACCATATACAGTTTTGAAAGAATCTAGTTCAATCTAGTTAAGGAAAAATCCCTGCGAACCAGATCACTACTAGCTCGACTAGCCTACCTATAGGTGGCAAGCAATGGTAGTAATTCACTCCAAACATAAACACGAAATAGAGAAGTCCTGAGTTGCTAAGTTCATTGAGTTCTGAATAAGAAACAATGACAGCAAATGATTTATCTTAAACTGATTTATTTTAATCGGCACTTGCTACTCAGTACTCAGGACTATAACTAAAAAAATATGGCTGGGTGAATTAGACTTCACCCAGCCAATTTAGTTCCAAATATTTAGTTTTAAATACCCTAACAAGGAATTAAACGATTCCCTGCCAATTGTTTGTGGAGGTTGCTCCAGTGTACGCCTTCGAGACTGGGTAACACCAGGTGAGCTGCTCCAACTCGTTCAACTGGACCAAGTCCTACAGCCCACATACCAGCAGCTAGAGCGGCTTCGACACCAGACCCGGCATCTTCTACTACTACACAATAAGCGGGTTCCAATCCCAACTGCTGTGCTGCGTGCAAGAAGAGATCTGGTGCTGGCTTAGAGCGGGTCACACTGTAGCCGTCAGAAATTGAATCAATGCGATCGCTAATACCCAATCGTTCCATAACTTCCTTGGCATTTTTGCTACCGGAGCCAATCGCAACTTTGATACCAGCTTCCTTGAGTTCAGTCAGTAACTCTAGAGCTCCAGGTAGTAAGTCAGTCTTAGAGATGTTCTTGATCAATTCCAGATAGTACTTATTTTTGCGATCCATCATCTCTTGGAGTTGCTGTTCTGTGGCTGAGCGACCGTTCAAAAGTTCCATCAGGGACTCTCGACGTGAAAGACCCCGCAGTGCTTCGTTGGCCTCGCGATTAAAGGGAATACCCTCTTCATCAGCTAGTTTTTGCCAAGCTTGGTAATGATATTCTGCGGTATCAGTGATTACCCCATCTAAGTCAAAAATCACACCCTGGATTTGAGCTGGAGAGCCGGGGGGTCGAGAACTTGAGGAGATGGTAGTCCCAGATTGTGCTGTTTGAGTACTGGTTTCTGGATTGAGATCAAACTCGTACTTTTGTCCACGCCATTGCAGCTTAAACTTCAGACGTGTCCAGCCCGGTAGGAAGTGGGGAATAGCAACCGGTCCATCGTCTGTGAACTTGATCCCAGCACATCCAAAGATTATAGCTTGCCATAGACCACCACCGGAAGCAGCATGAATTCCTTCATGAGCGTTACGCCGCACATTTTCTAGGTCTACCATCGCTGCCCGCATAAAGTGGACATAAGCTTCCTCGGTCTTTCCTAATTCACAGGCGAGGATGGCGTGAACCGCAGGACCGAGGGACGAACCATAGGTGTGATCGGTGCGAGGAGAATAGTAGTCCCAACTTCGTTGCAAAATTTCCCGGTATTTCTCGGGCTCAGAGGTTACGCCATACTGCTCCCGCATCAGGTATAGTAACATCAAGACATCTGGCTGCTTGAGTACTTGCTTTTTACTTGCTCCTTCAATGCCAAGGATAGCCTGCATGGAACGGGTACGTGGCTCGTAATCTTCCAGGTTGATGTCTTCAATTTGGAAGAAACCCTCACACTGTTCGATTAAGTTCTTTTCATGGTCATAGGGTATCCACATCCGACGGATAATTTCAGACCACAGACTCACTCGGCTTGGAGTTAGCTCCAGTGTTTCTTCGAGTTCTTTAGCTTTCTGTGGATGTTCCCGGCGCAACCAGTCTAGGACGAACTGAGCAGTCTCTAGGTGCCATTGAACCATGCGGTTGGTGAAAGCATTGTTGTCTACCCCTTCGTGGTATTCGTCCGGACCAATCACATCCCGGAGTTCATAGCGCTCCCGTTTACCATTCCACTCAACCCGAGTTCCCCAGAATACCGCTGTATCTAGGATAATTTCAGCACCGTAACGTACCACCCAGTCATCATCACCGGTAGCTTGCCAATATTTCCAGATACCATAGACTACATCAGTAGTGATGTGGAGTTCGCGATCGCCACACCAAATTCGGACTGGGTCTCCATCTTTCTCAGCAGAGAGAACCCAGCGAGGGGTTACTTCGTCACCGGTGTCAGCACTTTCCCAGGCGTAAACGGCTCCCGGATAGCCCTGAAGCTTAGCTTTACGCCTTGCCCCAGGTAAAGTATGGTAACGGTAGGTCAGCAAATTCTTGGCGATCTGGGGCTGAGTCAAGATCATCAGCGGGAGTATAAAAATTTCTGTGTCCCAGAAAACGTGACCCCGATAGCCAAAACCAGAAAGGGTTTTAGCGGGAATATTCACCCGGTCATCATGACGGGGAGCACAAATGAACAGTTGGAACAAATTGTAGCGTATAGCAATCTGAGCGTTGAGGTCCCCTTCAATGACAACATCGCTATCTTGCCAAATCTTATCCCAAGCTGCCTCATGTCGAGAGAATAGGGTGAGATAATCCGGTTGGTTGACCAGGTGTTCCTGGGCTACCTTTTCTGGGGTTTCGGTGTCCCGGGATGTGAACACACTAATTACTTTATCCAGGGTAACCAGCTGTCCTGAGCGCACTTGTAAGGTAGTGGCTAAGGTGGGGTGACCTTCACAGCCCTTGAGCTGTATTTGGGCATCATCAACACCACTTACACTGACTCTCGAAGCCATACCCAGTTCGATCGCAGTATGACGGGTGCGAACGTGTAACCAGATACTTCCTTCGGATGTCTGGTTAGTTCCAGTTGAAATCTGACCCTGTTTCAACCATTCCCAGTGGAGCACCCCTTGGTTATCTGGGTAACCATTGATGCTGGCTTGAATTTCGATTGCCCCATCGAAATCCACCGGAGTGATTTGACAGCGAAGGGCTAATACATGGTCATCAGCCATACTGGCAAAACGCTCGATATGGATATCGATAGTCTTACCACCAGGAGTACGCCAACGCACATCACGAGTTAGCTTGCCTCGATGCAGGTCAAGTTGACGTTCGTAGTGCAAGATCTCGCCTTGATCAAGACGAAAGCGTTCACCTTCTACAACTATCACTATAGGTAGCCAATCAGGACAATTAGCCAGTTCAGTATAGACAACTGGCACATCGTCGTAGACACCATTAATCAATGTCATTGGCCATGCAGCGTGATACCCTTCCTCAAAGCTACCTCGGGTACTGAGGTAACCATTGCCAATGGTAAAAACGGTTTCCTTGTAGTGCAATTGAGTCGGATCAAACTTGGTTTCAGTTACTGTCCAGTCGGTGTAGATGTGGTTAGAGCTAGATGGGGACGATACTTTGGCATCCATAGTTAGTCGTTAGTGTTGCTGTGGTGGGTGGTTCCTTGAGTGAGGTCAAACGCTTCCCTTCGCTTGTGGGGTATAGGGTGTAGGGTTTAGGGAGTAGGAGAGAGGGGTGATGGGGGTGTGAACAGAAGATGGCACAACGCCACCCTTGAAACTCGGATCACTAACACCAGATTTTACCCATACCCCATACCCAACAATCTAAACCCCTGCTGTCAAGGGAAGGCTACTAGCAATTAATTGAAATAGTTATTGGCTCAGGCAGATTGCCCATAATTAGTGAATTCACTAATAATTTGCGATTTCCGCATTAACTGACCCATGAACAAATCTTTGGTTAGCTGTTGGTAGCCAACATCGGAGGATGAGTTTAGGTCAGTTAACGATATGAAGCTTAATAACTAGTAATTTCTATAACTAGTAATTTCTAGAATCAGCCTCCATCGTTCCATGAGTTTTCTACAACTCCGATTAGGAGTAACGTTTGTCGGACTTCGTTCCACTCCCGCGAACGGCAATGTTGTAAAGGCTTGTGGGGCTAGCAGCACATTTTTCCCTCACATTAACTACTAGGGAAAGGGCTACGAGCTGGCGGTCATTCGTAGGTCTCGTAACCATTACAACCAGCGGACTAATGTCCATCGCGGTGCATCTTAGCTAGGAAATTCCCGATTAACCGGAAACTACCAGGGAATTAACTAAGAGTGAGTTCTTATTAGCTTAAAATCAGTATAATTTGAATGGTTTTAAGCATTACTTTAGAAACAGTCAGCTCAACCATTCAGTTGTGATGCTTTCTGCTCCCCCTCCTCACTTTTTTATAGCCCATAATCTCTGATTAACGCGAGCTATGCTCGGCTAGTAACTTTGCCGCTCTGGGTTTGTAAATCAGATAGAACAAAGCTTCTAGGTAGCGCAGCAAAGCTTCTCGGCTTTCTTTAGAGGTTTCGCTCCAGAATCCGTAAATTTTTGCGAGTGAGAGCAGCTGCTTGGTATGCAACTGCCAATTGTATTTATCCCGAACTCGCTTAATACCTGCGTGAGAAATTTTCTGCCAGTAGTCAGGGGTGTGTTCGCACTTTGAAGTAAATTGCTGAATTTTTTCGGCAGTCCCTTGCAAGTCTGTGGGGTTAATGAGAAACCCATTATCGCCGTTTTGAATAATCTCTGATGGTCCACCAAATTGAGTAGCAAATGTTGGTAAACCGGAGATCATGGCTTCTAAAACGGTGAGACCAAAGGCTTCAAAGCGAGCAGGATGGACTAAAATTCCCCCCAAATCAGCAATCACTCGGTAGGATTCGCCGATATCGGGGGTGGTCAGACGTAGTCCGATCCATCGAATTTTGCCGTGAAGATGGTATTGCTCAATTAGCTGGTTGAGCTTCTCGATTTCCCCTTTCTCTTCTGGATCAGTGGCGTCCTCAACCCTGACATGGCTAGTGATTAAAATTAGGTTGCACTGTTCCTGAAGTTCTTTTGAACTGGCAAAGCATTCCACTAAGCCACTCAGATTCTTGATTGAGTTTAGGGGCGCAATGCTGAGAATCGGGCGCTGGTTAGGACTGTTGAGATAGCCGATAATTTCGGGGTCTTCCTTGGTCAACAGCAAGTCTTTAACCCGTTCACTGTCGTCGGCAATCCGGTCTGATGTCTGAGTGTAGGGAAAGAAAATGTTTTCGTTGACCCCTGGTGGTACCACATTAAATTTGGGGCTGAATAACTCAATCCCATTCACCACATGATAAAGTTCAGGCATACTGAAAGACTTGTAAGACTCGTAGTAGCCTACACTGTTTGGTGTTCCCACAAGCTCCTCATAGGTACTGGTCAGAATGAAATCTGCTGAATTCATCGCAATTAAATCAGCGGTGAATTGTATGGAGAAGTTATATTGGGACTCAAAGTCTTTCCAGTAGAGGTCACTAAACAGATATTTAGGCTTTTCCATGGTGTGAGCAATACTGCCATGGATAGCGTTTAGGCGTCGAGCTAGCAGAAACGCAACTAAACTCCCATCGGAATAGTTTCCGATAATTAAGTCTGGACGACCCTGGAATTCTTCTAGCAGGGCTTTTTCTGAATCTAAGGCAAAGGATTCGAGATAGGGCCAGATCTCAAATTTGGAAATCCAGTTGTCGGTGACGTTTGGGTTAAATTCCTCGAAAGGAACCCGCAAAATCCAACCGTTGCTGGTGCCTTGGATTTTTTCTAGGCGTAGATTGCACTGGGTACCTTCACAGTTGGGAATTAGGCGAGTCAGAACGATCACCTTTGGTTCGACACCCAGAACGTCAAGACCTGAGAGTTTAATATTGTTTTGGATTGTTTGTTCCAGGCTACTGGCTTGGTCGATGACGTATGCCACTTGACCAGCGGTTTCGGGAAGACCCAAGACTCCTTCTTGGCCAACCCAGCCATGAACGGAAACCAGAACAACCCGAAATATCAGGGGAATACGAGAAATAAAGGCTTCGAGTACTGCATGATCAGGAGCGTCCATTAACCGCTCGAGGAGTTCTAGGGTTTCGCGCACCCGACCAGCAGTGTTACCCCAACCTGCTTCAAAACCGAGAACTTGAAGCTCGAAGCGAAACTTTTCATAGGGGGTGTGAGCTGGTAGCTCTCCCACTAATGTTAGTGCTTGCTTAACCTTTTCAAAGAGTTGGGTAGTTGAGTCAATCCGGTTATTGAGCAGTAATGGTGTGTGGTCGTAGTGGTGCGCTTGTAAGTTTTTCAACAGCTCCTCTAGCCACTGCTCAGAGTCAGCAAATAATTGGCTAGATAGGTAACGGTTAAGAAACTCCAGCCCATTGCCAATCTTTCTCGGGTCACGAATTGTAGGAGTATTTTTGTAAAACGGACCAACATCAATTTCTAGCAGACCCCCTTTTTCTGGGAAGTAGCGCTTAACCCAGCGATCGCGTAAGCTTAGTAACTCCTCCACTGGCATTGGTTCAAAACTGGTCAAATCCGCTGCCAGCCGATAGATTTCTTGAGAAGCAACCCTTGTCCGCAGGAGAAGCCAAAGGTTTTTCTCTTCCAGAATAATTTCGTGGGTATAGTTCAGTAGTTCGGCGATAGAGGAAGTTCTTTTAAAGTAAGCAGGCTTGTCATGAGTAGTGCAGTAATTATCAAACGCTTGCAGAATCTGATTCCTTAGAAAGTACTGCTCTTGTTCAGATCGCAGTTGGCTGATAAACTGACGCAAATCAGCTTTCTCGTTACTTTGGAGAACAGCTCGTAACAAACTAGACATAGTAACTTAGCGTGTCTTGTCCATGGTGGGTCTGTAACCTACTCCCGCTCTAGCCCTTGGCTAGCAGGGAGTAGGATTGTCGTCGGAGATTGGCTCACTCCTTGGGATCTTCTGGCAGTGGGGCAATCGCTTACCCCACTATCGTGATTTGAATTAGGGCGGGGTGTGCCAAGCTTTAAGTAAGCAACCGCCATATTTACATGATTCCCCTAGATCGACAAGGCAGTTGGAAAATACATGGAAACAATTAAGCTTTTAATTATGATTAAAATAATTTTGCTAGGTGTGCTTGACCCATGAAGAATTAAATTCGCCACAGGTTGCACCTGCCGATACCCCACCTACACTTAAACACCCTGAACAATAGGTTTCAACTCCCACGCACTAATGGTCAAGACAGCTTGCCGATCATCGGCACTCAGCAAGTATAAAGGAAGTGCGTGGGAGATCAGCGCTCAGTGGTAAGGGTCAATTCTATGAAAGCCTTACCTTTGTCAAATCGGACAAATTTATAGCGCTATGCTTTGTCTTTTCCCTTTGCCATTAACTGGATGAGCTTTCGATCACAACCGTGAGGTTACCGGAATTTTTGACCACTTTACAGGTGGTGGTTGTCTCAGCTCGTTCCAATTGCAAGTCTAGCACCGTTGAGCCAATCCGCAAGTTACGGACTAAGAGTTGATTGATAAAATTTGGTAAAGTTGGCTTGAAAATATGTAAATTGTTTCCTGAAGCATCCGGTCGCAAATTCACCATCATTTGCAGCAGTTGGAAAATACTGCCAGTTGCCCAGGCTTGGAGAGGACAGGCTCCTGGATACTTGACCGGAGAGCTGTTGGGAGTGCGCTGGTAACCAGAGAATAGTTCTGGAGGACGATAGTAGGGTTGCTCAACTGTCATGTCAATCATGCCTTTGGCAATTTCTAAGGCTTGATCGACTTGATTTAGCGATCGCAATCCTAACGCAATCAAGGAATTTTCGTGGGGCCAGACTGATCCGACATGATAGCTGATCGGGTTGTAAGCAGCGGATTGATTACTGAGGGTACGAATCCCCCAACCATTGAACATATCTGGTGCTAACAGCCGCTTTGCTACACTAGCTGCTTTTTCTGGAGTAAAAATACCCAATGACAAGCAATGACCAGGATTGGAGGTTATGCTATCTACGAGTTTTCCTTCTCCATCTAGTGCTAAGGCACAGAAGTCTAGGTCGTCTAGCCAAAAATCCTGATTGAAGCGTTGCTTGAGCTCCTTGGCTTGGTTTTCCCAACGCTCGGCTAAATCAATTCGCTGCTTGATCCTGGCCAGATGGCTTAGCCTAACTTTAGCACCATAGACATAAGCTTGGACTTCGCATAATGCGATCGCTCCCGTTGCTAGGGTACCATCACGAGTGACCATGGAATCACCGGAATCCTTCCACCCTTGATTACGCAAACCCTTTTTGGACTGGCGCTGATAACAGAGATAGCCGTTTTGCTGAGATTGACGATCAATCCAATCCATGGCAGCCAAAGCATTGGGCCAGAGCAAGTCTCGGGTAGTTGTGTCATTGGTCCAAGCATAGTAATCGGCATAGAGCATCAGCCACAGTGGGGTAGCATCAACTGTACCGTAGTAGGGAGTGTGAGGAATTTCCCGACAGCGAGCCAATTCCCCAACCCGTAGTTCATGCAAAATCTTACCCGGTTGCTCATCCCGCGATGGGTTATCCTCTTGGCCTTGGTAGTGGGCTAAAATTTCCAGAGTACCTTTAGCAATGGTAGGGTCAAGAATTAAGGTTTGTGAGGCAGCAATTAAGGAATCTCGTCCAAACAAGGTGGAAAACCGAGGTACTCCTGCGGAAAGAACTGTGCAGCCATTAATAGTCTGCCTTAGTAAAAAGATGTCTCGTGTTGCCCGAGAAATCACTTGGTTAAGGGTTTCATTATCGGAGGTAATGTGAGTTACCTGTTTATACCATTCCTGCTTTTGGAGTAAGTTAGCGGTCTTAGCTTGTTCCAGGGTGGCTGGAATTTTAGCTGTAGTGATTCGCGCTTTGTGGGTGACCAGTTCCAGTCGATAGCCTAAGGTTTCAGTAGCCCCAGGCTTGAGGCACAATTCCCAAACCGCTGTGTCTCCTTTGTAGGTGTCTGGGAGACGGTGCATAAAGTGGATCTGAGATTCAATCAGGGAGTTATCGAGTCCCTGGTAACCTAGGTTAATGGTATTGCTGTTGAACTCAGTTAGGGTTAGCAGGGTATCTAAATCGATATCAGGCGGTAATGAACGCAGCAGAGTTCCCCGTTGCTGTCGCTGATGACCCCGGACTTCAAACCAGTCTTTAAAATCGGCATCGAAACTGAGGCTGACGGTGAAGCTAAGGGGTTGAGTGTCGTAATTGGTGATTACAATTTCTTCCCATAAGCCACCATGGAGGGCTAGCTGCCGCTGAATGCCTAGGGTTTTTGGGGGAAGATTAGGTGAGCGGGGATTACAACACATGACCGATAGGGCAAATCCTTCTTCAGCAGTGCTACTCAGGGGAATGGGGAGTTGCCCTTCTATTTGTAACTCTAAGCGAGAGAGAAAGCGGGTATCTTGACAAAATAACCCGGTTGTGCTATTAGTTTCGTTTTCTAAGTTCCCCGAAATATTCCCTAGGGTATCTGTGATTAAAAACAGGTCATCTACTTTGAGAGGAAGGGTTGGTAGAGGTTGGCTTGTGGTCAGCCGAGGCCATTTGGTCATCGACAACTGCTCGCTAGGAAGGTATCGTCTACCATCTCGTTCGATAATCTGTAAATCCATAAAATCAGCGCTGGGGCTTTGGGTTTAACTAGTGGTGGGCGCTTGGGGGATGTCATCAGTCTCTCTCTACCGCTGTGGTAAGGGTCGGGAGACATGGACATGACCCAAGTTAATTATCAATTTTTTTTGACAGGTCGAGTCCTCAGAGGATTGCTACCCTAAGAGCTAAATGGTAATCCCTAACGTTGAGTAATGACTGAAGCAAGAACTATTTTTCGGAGCAGCGCAGCCACTAGTACCTTAGCTATTCACTACCATGTCGCTATGCCTCAGCCTCAATCCCACCTGTTTGAGGTAACGCTGCAAGTGGAAGGCTGGGAAGCCCCTTTGTTAGATTTAAAGATGCCAGTTTGGACTCCAGGCTCTTACTTAGTGCGGGAGTATGCTCGACATTTACAAGATTTCTCTGCGGATACGGGTAATCCTAGCCAGTCTTTACCGTGGCGGAAACTGGCCAAGAATCATTGGCTAGTGGAAACTGGTGATGGGTCGGCTATCACTGTGCGTTATCGTATCTTTGCTAATGAATTAACGGTACGGACTAATCACTTAGATGCTAGCCACGGTTATTTTAATGGTGCTGCTCTGTTCTTGTTCATCCCAGGATTTGAACAATACCCTTGCCAGGTTACTATCGCGCCACCTAATCCCGATTGGCGGGTGACCACACCCTTACCGCGAGTGTCAGGAAAATATAATACCTTCAACGCAACGGATTTTGATACCTTAGTCGATAGTCCGTTTGAAATTGGTGACCATAAGCTCTATGAGTTTGAGGTTTTGGGAAAACCCCATAAATTGGCAATTTGGGGAGAGGGGAATGCTGACCCAAAGCGGATTATTGAGGATACTACAAAGATTATCAAGGTAGAAGCTGAGCTGTTTGGGGGTTTACCTTATGATCACTATTTGTTCTTGCTGTATCTAACTGGTAGTGGCTTTGGGGGACTGGAACATAAGGATAGTTGTTCGTTAATTTACTCACGCTTTGGTTTTCGGGCAAAGGATAAGTACAATCGCTTCCTGCAACTGGTGGCTCATGAGTTCTTTCACTTGTGGAATGTTAAGCGGATTCGACCATTAGCCCTAGAAACCTTTGACTATGAACAGGAAAATTATACGACATCGTTGTGGTTTTGTGAAGGAACAACCAGTTACTATGACTTATTAATTCCCCAACGGGCTGGTATCTATGATGCTAAGACGTTGTTAGAAAATTTGAGTAAAGAAATTACCCGGTTTTTAACTACACCAGGACGTAAGGTGCAGCCCCTGAGTGAGTCGAGTTTTGATGCCTGGATTAAGCTTTATCGACGGGATGCGAATAGTGATAATAACCAAATTTCCTATTATTTGAAAGGGGAAATGGTGTCGTTATTGCTGGATTTGTTAATCCGGGAGCGCCATGGAAACCAGCGATCCTTTGATGATGTGATCAGGAAGATGTGGGAGCAGTTTGGTAAACAGGAAATTGGCTTTACTCCCCAACAACTAAAAGAGGTAATAGAATCGGTAGCAGAGCTAGATTTAAGTAATTTCTTCTCGAAGACTATTGAGGGTACTGGGGAATTGCCCTTCAATCAGTATCTCAAACCCTTTGGCTTACAAGTGGTGGCTGTGGATGAAGAATCTGTGCCTTACTTGGGGGTGAAGGTGAAGACCGAGAATGGTCAGGACTGGATCCAGTTTGTGGAGATGGATTCTCCTGCGGCAGTGGCAGGAGTGGATGCTGGTGATCAGTTACTGGCTATTGATGGGTTGCGAGTCAATGGGGAGCAATTATGCGATCGCTTAAAAGATTACGAAGCTGGTGATGTTATCGAGCTTAGTGTATTCCATCAGGATCAATTGGTCACTCTACCGATTACATTAGGGAAATCTCAACCGAGTCGTTACCAAGTTATGCCAGTCAAGAATCCTACCAATGTGCAGCAGGATAATTTTTCTGGGTGGTTAGGGGCATCTTTGGTCAAGATTAGTTGAGGGGTAAGCATTCAGCCGTCAGCTATCAGCTATCAGCATTCAGTTATCAGCTTATGGGTTAGGTCACAGGCTGGAAGCCTGTGCCACCCTGGAAGCCTGTGCCACAAACCTGTTTGCACTTTTCCCCATACTTTCAATTCTCATGCTTTTCTATCAATATTAAATTCTCCCATTCCCGTAGCTTGGCCATAGGCCAAAGAAGTTTATTTTAAGCTGTTCGCGTAGCGTGCGCTTTTAGCTCACAGCTGACAGCTGATTGCTGTTCGCGTAGCGTGCGCGTAGCGCATATGCTTACAAAGTCACGAGAGAATTTCCGACCTCAGCTGTTCAGGAGTAACGGGTTGACATTTTCCTTCGGCAAACTCTTGTTGAGCTTCTTTAACATCTCTAACTCTCTCGGATCTTCGGCGATCGCGAAGACGATTTATTAAAATACTAATTAGATTTTCTTGATCCTCTAAGGGAAGTTCATCCGCTGCTTCTAATATTTCTGAAAAGGGAGTTTTTGTCATGATAATTTTTATTTTAGGTAAACTTAGTTTTCTTCATTATAGCAATTCTCTATCCCATGAGGGACAAAGGGATCCCCCTAAATCCCCCTTAAAAAGGGGGACTTTGAGGTTGATAAGCGTACCTGGTAAATGCAATAAACGCTATACCAAAGGGAACAGGGAACAGCGGATCTGGGAACAGCGGATCTGGGAACAGCGGATCTGGGAAAAGGGAACAAAAATTCTCACAATTCATTTAGGATTGGTATATATATATTTTATCCACCACGATTGACAGTTATAATTCAATAATTGATCATAGCGGATTCCCACTGCCAGCATTATCTGAAACAGATAAGGAGTGCGATTGTAATGCTTCAAGCTTTACCAACATTTCTAAGTGTTGATCAGTTTATTACCCAGTATGGTTACAACGAAGGCTATGAACTAATCGATGGGGAACTAATTGACATAGAAGCTACTGGAGATCATGAGGAAGTAGCAGGGTTTGTGGGACGGAAGTTAAATGTCGAAATTGACCGAGGATACCCAGATTATGTTATTCCCTACCGCTGTCTGATCAAACTTTTAGCTACCCAAACAGCTTTTCGTCCTGATGTGATTGTATTAGATAGAACTCGGCTAGTAAATGAACCTTTATGGCAAAAAGAGCCTGTGATTACCTTGGGAACCTCAATCAAGCTTGTTGTTGAAGTTGTTAGCACAAACTGGCAGAACGATTATGCTCGTAAGGTTGAAGATTATGCCATACTAGGTGTACCTGAATATTGGATTGTCGATTATCTGGGCATTGGTGGTAGAGATTATATTGGTAAACCTAAACAACCAACCATTACAATTTGCACTTTGGTAGATGATCAGTATCAAAAACAATTGTTCCGAAATGATGATGGTCTTGTATCGAAAGTCTTTCCGAACCTTAGTTTAACTGCTAACCCGATTTTTTGATCTAGTCAAAAATGAAAGCAAATTGGAGATAGAAGATGCACCACTTTTGCCTCTTGCCTCTTGCCTAAGGTATCCTGTTCACAAATCAAAGGAAAATCCTCTATGTTTGAAATTGAGTATCTGACTGATAAAAATGGTGAACCAAAAGCTGTTGTTATCCCAATTGAAGTGTGGCGACAGTTATTCCCAGAAGAAAATATTGCTTTAGATGAGTTATCAGAAAGATTAGAAGATTATTGTCTTAACCAAGCGATGGATGAGGCTAAGTTAACTCCTTTGTTAGACCGTGAAGCCGCACTAAAATACTTGGAGTAATAATGTGGAAATCGAGTACCGTGAATTATTTTTGAAAGATTTAAAGAGGTTAAAAAAGCAACCTGTATACAGGCGAATTATGGAAGTAGCTTTTGAAATTATACCGAAAGCTGCAGAATTGAAAGAATTAAGTAATGTTAAACCTTTGAAAGGTTATCCTAATCGGTATCGTATCCGTGTTGGTGACTATCGTATTGGAATAGAAGTGCATGGAGATAAGCTAGAAATGATGCGTGTTCTACATCGCCGGGAATTTTATCGTTATTTTCCATAAGGTTTTCAATGGCTAACGTAACTCAACATTATTCTCCATTTTCCTTAGAAGCATTTGTTGGGTTTCCTTCGGCTGATACTGTTGGCGAATCCGTGAAACCCTTATTCTGCCGTAATCTGCTCCCCTCTCCCAAGGTTGGGAGAGGGGCTGGGGGTGAGGGCTAAAGGGGTTTGTTGGTTTGTTAAGAAATATTTCGCCAACAGCATCAGTTCGGCTCAACCCAAGCTACAATAACCATGCGATCGCATATTACTTGATTGAATTCCTTGGGGAAGCCAGACCAGGCTTTGAGTGTAGCTGTATTTTACAGAAATGGTATAAGCCCCCCGCTGTTTTGGGGGGTATGGGGGGAGGGAAAGGGAAAAGCGATCGCAAAGCAAACCCTCAATCAACAAAAACCAATCGCCTCAAAACTCTCATCACCTCACCAGGATTACCAGTTGGCATCGGCTGAGTCCACTCCGTTACCTCAGCAAATCCTCTGATGTATAGGGCGTGAATTATTTTTTTTACCCCTTTGAGTGAACCAATCACTATAACTTTGACATATTCTCTGCCAGAAACTGGCTCCCTAGAGGCTTGAAGCTTAATCGATGCTGAGGTGTCTTGGCTAGAATCACCTAGAAAACTCTTGACTGAAGTTCCCCTGTACTTTTGTACTACTAGAGCACGGAAAGGCTATCCCCATAAGGGATAAGCTTTATTTAGCATACTCTTTGTGTGCCCATGTAATTTTCCAATTTTCTTAAGAGTCAAGGTTG
>NZ_JAAHHM010000047.1:0-51462 GCF_010692445.1 Moorena sp. SIO3E8
GGGTCAGGCATAGCACAAGTTGTGAAGAGTACAATAGGGTAAGCTGAGCATCGAGTAGGTAAGCAGTTCATCCTTCTATTTTACCATTATCAGCAGCTGCTCAAGTATTTCTGCCGCGCTGCACTAGGTTTCAATGAGCGGGTAGTTCCTTCACAACAGAGTAGCAACGGATACAGAAGTAATCACAGACCTGACTTTTCAACCAATGTAAAAAAGTTAACTCCAAACCTAACCCCCCAGCCCCCTTACCCTCATAAGGGTAGGTTTTTAACAAAGACGTGAGGTGTGGGGTGTGGGGTGTGGGGTGTGGGGTGTGGGGTGTGGGGTGTGGGGGATAAGAAGGCGCTGCATCGCTTATTCAGGTGCGACCCGTGGCGAATTTAATAATTAGATACGGAAAGCGCACCTAAGTTGTTTTCCTTTTCCTCTACCTCTGATCAGCCCCCGACCGGTAGGCGGTTGCGGGTGGGTTTGACCCTAATGTAAAAAACCTACCCCTGTGAGGGGGTGATGGGGAGATAGGGAGATGGGGTCAATTTTGGACGAATACTCGGGATTTTGGGCAAATTTATCTAACCTTTATCGAAGGCCGTTAACAAATTGTTAGTGATAAAAGTTGATTGAAGGCGGCTAATTCGTCAGATTTTAATGACCTTATTTGGGCATTCTTCGGTAAATTTTAGTTTATTTCCCTATCCCCCTATCGACTTTTATCGTTAACTTACTAAAGTTTGAAATAGCCCATGGTGACTTAAAGGGGTTAATTTGACCGAAACAATTGCGAAAAATTAATCATTATAATAACTAATTTAGGTGAAGTCGCCTGTGAGCAACGACTTCACCTAAGGAAAGTGGGATGGGTTAACAATTGCCTCCACAAGCAATTTTTAGTAAAAAAATCGGTCTATTATTGGTCAATCTACGGATTCTAAAGGTGCGCTTTCCGTGATGGCGTTCGCTTAGCGTGACCTACGGTCAAGGGATTGCTCGCCATCACGGGTCGCACCTAAAGGTATCGTAGGGATTGACACCTGTGGTAGATGTATTTTTTCAACTGTTGGAGTGTAACCCAGCCATTGTAGGGACTGTTGGGCAAACTGTTGAGGACAACCGCTGACCCCAAAGCGAGTTGGTCTTGGCTCCCCAGTATTCTTCCCTCCAATTAAATCCAGTTCTTGAGCAGCAGCAGCAACAACGTATTTTGCTGGGTCTACCAATTTAACGTCTGGGGGTAATATTTCCCGCAGGATCGGTTCTAGATGGGGATAATGAGTACAGCCATAAACTAGGGTATCGATTTGGGCTGCTAGCAAAGGTTCTAGGTACTGCCGTGCTACCGCTGTAGTGTAGGGTTCGCACAAGCGATTTTCCTCCACTAATGGCACAAACTCCGGACAACCCACTTGCCAGACCTGAGCAGTTGGTTCAACCTCTAAAATAGCATTTCGATAAGCATTGCTGGCAGCGGTAGCTGGTGTAGCAATCACCCCAATCCGACGACCTTGGTGGAGCGCCCCACGGGCACCTGGTAGAATCAGCCCCAGCATTGGGATATCAAACTCACTACGCAGAGTTTCCAATGCCAGAGCCGAACTGGTATTGCAGGCCATCACCACCATTTTGACCTCCTGTTGCACCATCCAGCTGAGAATCTCGAAGCCGAACTGCACGATTTCATCCGCAGACCTGGTACCGTAGGGTAGCCGTGCTGTGTCCGCAAAGTAAATAATTGATTCGGATGGTAGTTGTTTGTATAGTTCCCTCAGAACGGTCAGACCCCCCACACCACTGTCGAAAATCCCGATAGGACGACTCTGGGGTTGAGTTCGAGAGATCAAAATTGGGTTATTGATCATTGGTTAAGAATTGGCACCTACCCACCCAGGGGCAATAAACAGATTACTTGGGTTCGCTCAAAACAAGAAAATTGTTAGATTATAGGTTAGCAATTATGAATTAAGAATTGACAAAATATCATAACTTAACTTAGGTCAACCGATTCTGCCGAATATAACCGATTCTGCCGAATATATAGGAGGATGCCACGAGCGATCGCTCTAGCCATCTGGCTGCGATAGGCGGCAGTTTTTAGTTTAGCTGAGTCTTCATAGCCAGTTAGAAAACCAACTTCTACCAAAACTGCTGGCATGGAGGTTTTCCTGAGCACATAAAACCTCGCCCGTCGGGTACGTCGGTCACTAATATCCACGCTCCGCAAGATAGTGTAGTGGATGGTTTGGGCAAGACTCTGACCAGTAGAGTAGTAGTAAGTCTCTAATCCATTCACATCCGGTCGCTTACCCCCGATAGCATTGGCGTGGATGCTGACAAATAAATCAGCATCAGTCCGTTCTGCCACTTGAACTCGTCCATTCAGACTGATGAATCGGTCATCTGAGCGGGTCATGACAACCTGAATCCCCTGTTTTTCCAACAGCGCTTCCACCTGTCGGGAAATCGACAAATTAACATCTTTTTCTTGTATACCCCCAAGCCCAATAGCACCAGGGTCTTTGCCACCGTGTCCCGCATCAATGACCACTACCAGGCGCTCTTTGGGAACCCGACGTCTGGGAATTGGTGGGCGAGTCCGGTTAGGCGGTGGCACAGGAATCGAGTGAGGCGGTGGCACAGAAATCGAGCGGGGGGGTATCCTGGTTGGCCTGCGTGATATCAATGGTCTCAGTTGCAGAGCCAACAGCTGATCATTGAGCTGATTGAGGCTACCAATCCGGGTACCGTTTGATGGCTGTACCAAAATCAGCACCGTGTTTTTGTCCTCCTGCCGCACCATCACTTCTGATACGGGACTAGTGGTATTAAGTTGAGGGCCACTGAACTTCTCAGCTAGTTTGGCATTCGGTATAGTAATTTGGTAAGCCTTTGAACGAGGATCCCATTTGCTAGTGGCTCTGACCCGTTGGTTAGCCTTAATCAACAGCTGAGTCTGATTGCTAGACAGTTCCACTGACCCAATGGTGGCTAACTTACCGATATTAGCCGAGCCACGAGATTGAATCGGTTTCGTTGGCACTTTGGATGTTGGTCCATTATCTAAGCGTTGAGCTGGGATTCCCCTAGGGAAAATCAACACCCCTCCCAATCTTTGACTGAACGATGCCAGCCAATCAGGGCTGTCACTATCCACATTCAGGGTCATCCGGACAATCGGTGGGGACTCTTTTTTCTTTTCAAACTCGATTTTGCTAACCCCGTAGCGATTTACATCCAAATCCTCCCCTAACAAACTCTCGGGAATCGTAACCCCTTCTAGGTCGATGTTAATGCGGCGGTTATTGCGACTTCGTTCGATTTGAATGATAGGTTTCCCACCATCGGTACTGACAAAAAATCCATTTCTATTGATCTCAAAGCCTTGGCGGCGAATCCCCGGATTGGATCTCGGAATAGTTGGATTTGATCTTGGAATAGTTGGCCGTGGTGGAGGGGATTGAGTGCGAGTCGGTGGCTGAGCTGGTGGTAGGGATGGCGGTGCTGGGTTAGGCAGAACCGGCAATGACCCTCGATAAGGCTGAGGTAATTGTACAGTCCACTGATTGGGGCTAATACCCCTAAATTTTACCTGCTGGGGGTCTATAGTGTAACCAGGAGCCAATTCAACCACAATCCGAGTGGTTTGTCTCTCAAATTGACCCACTCGCACTGCTCGAATCGCCCCGCTTAGACGCTGATTTGTTGATGGACCTCCGACGTTAATTCCCGGTAAATCAATGACTAACCGGGTAGGATTAGAAATGAGTTGGGCTGTGGGTTGTACACCCACATCAGTGGTAAATTCCAGGCGATTCTGATTGCGATCATATTGCCAAAATAGTAATTCACGGGCTTGAGCCGCCAATGAAAATAGAGAAAATGTCAAAGAGCTGGAGAGTAGCAGTAGCCAGCGAAACCTCACAATTATTACTCCTGTATCATGTATCTTAGGTAATTGGTTATAGCAATTGGTTATAGCAATTGGTTATAGCAGCTGTTAGCGGTTAAGTATTAGACCCTAACAGCTGCCTAGAGTAGGCTATAGTTAACCGCTAATCCCTAACCGCTCACGATGAATACCCCTAATTAATAGCCCAGTCAACCAATGTAAGCGTCTGTTTGACTAATAAGATTAATCAGATTAATCTTATTAAAACCGTTAACAGACTCGGACGTAGAGTAGCTTGGTTAAGTTTCAAGAGTTTCAGTATACACGGGTTTCTCTGAATCGAAAATTTGGTTTTAGTTAACACACTTAGCTGTGTCAAATCTTAAAGCATACACAATCAACTAAATTGAACAGGATTCTTCAAGAATCCTGCATCAATAATTGTCTTCACTCAGCAAGCTCAGATACCATTAGAAAAAGTCTCAAGACTCTCCAGCTGTTTCCACCTGCTCAGATGGCTCTTGAAAGACCAACCGCAACAAAGGCGGAGCAATAAAAGTCGTTAAGATAACCATCATGATAATCGCTGCTTCAGTTGCTTCTGAAAGAGCACCACTTGCTGAACCAACACCAGCAAAGACTAGCCCCACTTCACCTCTGGGAATCATGCCAACCCCAATAGCCAGACGGTTAATTCCTGATTGACCAAAGACTGTCAATCCTGTGATCACCTTACCAAGAATTGCCACCACAATCAGGAAAGTTGCCAAGATCAAACCCTCGCGATTACTGGGAACTGCTGGGTTAAGCACACTCAAATCAGTTTTGGCTCCCACTGTAACAAAGAAGATGGGCACAAGTATATCTGCCACTGGTAGGACCTGTTCTTCCAATTCTCGACGCTTATCCGTTTCTGCTAAGACCAGCCCAGCAGCAAAGGCTCCTAAAATGGCTTCTAATTGGATAGCTGTGGCAATATAGGACAAGACAAAGGCAAAAATGAGTGCTGTCAGTAATACCTGACCTCGGGTTTTCATTTCCTTGACCAAGGCAACGAAATACGGACCAAGGAAGCGACCGATTAGAATTGCTCCAACTAGGAAGACACCAGCACTAATAATCAAATAGATCACATTAGTGATCACGACTTCCCCAGTTTTTGCCAGACTAGCCACCACAGCCAGGACAATAATTCCTAAGACATCATCGAGTACGGCAGCACCAATGATAATTTGCCCTTCTTTAGAACTCAGTTGTCCAATTTCTGCTAGGACTTTAGCGGTAATCCCGATACTAGTGGCAGTTAGGGCAGCACCAGCAAAAATAGCAGGAACAGCAGAAATATGAAATAGGTAAGCTAAACCAGCAGTACCAGCAGCAAAGGGAACAACCACCCCAACTACAGCTACTACAGCGGCCTGCGGACCAACACGGATCAGTTCTTTGAGGTCAGACTCTAGTCCAATTTCAAATAACAGGATGATCACGCCGAGTTCCGCTAAGACGGAAATCACCTCGCTAGTAGACTGAAATACTGAGTTGGTAGCTTCTGGGGTTAGACCAGCGGTAGTTTGGAGAAAGCTCATCATTACGGAATTGCTAGCCGCACTGCCCCCTTCTGGGAAAACTAGCAGATTTAGGGCAGAAACCCCGACAACTACACCACCGACCAATTCCCCTAATACCGGTGGTAAGTTAATCCGAGCACAAATTTCGCCTCCGAGTTTACTGGCGAAGTAGATCACCACTAGACTCAATAGCACTCCTGCAAGAACCAGTGAACCGTTTTCTGCTTCATTAGCAGTGGCTTCAGTTGCTGTTGCCAATAGGGATGGGAGAGGGTGTTCAGGGGGGAGTAATGGTAACGGGGTGAGGAGATTCACCCAGGCAGTTGTATCAGCCATGTAGTTGCGAATAAATCATTCATTATACTTTACAAAAATTATGGCAATCCTTGAGCCTCTAAGGTCTAGTCAGGGGCTCAAAATAAGCTAGTACTCTGTCAATTTAGTTTTGAGGGTTAGGTGTTAGGTGTTAGGTATTAGGTTTCAGGTGTTAGGTCTGAGGTGTTAGATGTTGGGTTAACTTCTGATATTTAATGCCTAAGCGTATCGTGCCTAAGCGTATCGTGCTATCATGCCTAATCAAGCCCATGGGAAAGGACCAGTGTGTCTAGGATAAGAACAACCCGATGGCTTAGTTAAAATAACTCATGGGGAAAATCATCACATCTTAACCTTTCGTATTCTTTGAGAGCCCACTCATTCTCTTCAGTGTATTTCGTTACCAGCTTAATGCATTGCTGTCTACGTTGATCCTGCTCCTGAGCTTTTTGTTGTGCTTTTTCTCTGGCTATGCGTTGAGCTTCTTGCTGGGCTTGTCGTCTGACTCGTTGAGCCTCTTGCTGGGCTTGTCGTCTGACTCGTTGAGCTTCTTGGTGGGCTTCTATGGTAGAAATTTTCGCATCTGCCCTGTCTATAATTGGTTCAACTTGCTTTTGCCAATAGCCAGTGGTCACCCTCCTAGCGTTTTGCTTAGCCTGTTGCCATTTACCTGCCTCCAGGGCTTGAAGTGCTTGTTGGCGAATCGATACATTCACAGCCCACTCTTGTTTCCATTGGGCAATGGTCTCGGGTAATTTTTGACGAATCAGATTAGTTTCAGGAATGACTTGAGTTAGAGCAATGGCTTCATTGAGCTTCCCTTGTTCCTGATACAGCTTGGTCGCTTTCTGAAATAGGCTGAATGACCACTGATTAATTAACTTTTGTGCCTCTTGGTAAGGAGCACTATCTGGGGTTAGTTTATTGGCCTCGATAATTGCGTCTTTATATTGGTTCGCTGCAGCTAGTATCTTAGCTTTGCCAAATAGTTTCTCGGCGCATTCATTGAAAATTACCTGAGTCTGTTGATATATAGGGGACTTTTCAGGAATAGTTGTGGCTTTATTGATGCATTCTTCATATTCCCGTTCTGATCGGTGCTTCTGAATCTCTTCTAAGCGTAATACTAGATTTCGATAACTTTGCCATTCTTGATATGACCAACCTAGCCCTGCACCAATGACAGCAACTGCTAGCCACATCCCTACCATTCGCAGCCATTGGTTGGTTGGGGGGGAAGACACAGGTGGAATTGAAGGTGGAAGGGATGACACAGGATTTCCTCCTGAGAGTGGATGCTATGGAATAGTAACTATACTATTTTGAACACATCTATCCGCTTTGTGCTATACCTGCAGTTCAGTAATGAGACCACTACCCCAAACCCCAAACCCAAAACCCCGTCAGGAATTGTGCATCTTCCCAACAGTGTCCACTCCCAACCCCTCTATAAAAGAATCCCAACAAAATTAATTCGTCTTTCAGGAAACTGTCATATTACTGCTGTAGTCTTCAAAGAAGAGTCCCAAGTCCGAGGGACAATCTGGATGGTTTTCTTGGGTACACCGAAGACGCATGAATAAGTGACACATTAAGACCAACCAGCTGGGTGCTGTTAGCCGTAAGGTTGAATCTAGATAGGCTGCAAATGAGGTTGAGGCAATTATGAATGCTCCTACTTTTCTAAATCGGCAAAACCATAATCGACAGTGGTTCCCAATGTCCCGCAAAAACCACAGGCATTTAGCACCAGTGAAGCTAGTGCCTAGAAAAAGCCACATACATTCTGTGAAAAGCCTGCGCACCTTAGCAAACTCGAAAGTGAAACAAGGGGATTACAGCAGTGCGATCGCATTGTTAACCCAGTTGATTAATCTAAATCCCACCAGTGCATCAGACTACAACAATCGGGGATTGCTGTATTTCCAAAGTGGTCAGCCTTACAAAGCTCTATTTGATTACAATCAGGCACTGCGAATTGATCCCAGATTGGACAGTGCTTACAACAATCGCGCTAATTATTATGCATCAGTTGGGCAACTGGCTGAAGCCCTCACCGACTACGAGCAAGCTATTGATCTCAATCCGGGAAATATCCGCACCTGGATTAACCAAGCGATCACCTTCCGGGAATTGGGATTGTACGATTTAGCCCTAGAAAACCTTGACATGGCTCTAATGCTAGGATGCCTGGAAGACCATGTCTATGCCCAAAGAGGGCGTACTTACCATCTCCGGGGTGACTGGAACTGTGCCATCAGCGACTATCAAAAGGCTTTGAAGTGGCTGCCATTGTCTGGTTCTTCTGATTCCTTGCGCGAGAAAGTGGAAAATTGGATCAATGATTTGCTTAAGCCACTGAGAGCTTGAAGGGATTAGTGGTTAGCTCTTGCGTCCCAAACAGCGATTCTCCCTAGGAGACGCTACGGGAGTCACGGGAAGCTTTCGCGCTTATGGGATTGGCCTATGGCCACGCTACGGGATTGACCGTAGGTCACGCGGGGCGCGAACCCACAGAGCTTGCTCTACCGATTACCTTTAGCTCAGTTTCTGCCCACCGGAAGTATAACTAATTTCCATCCCCTAAGTCTGGATCTTGCCAGACGACCTGAACCTGATTCGGATCACGTCGTAAGCTTTGCTCTCGCATTACTTTCTGGGCTTGCCTGGGGTCAAAAGAGCGACTGAATTCACGGCGCAAGTTATTCACTCGTGTCTCAGTTCGCTTCACCTCTCGTTTTACTTCTCGCAACTTGGCTTGCTGTGAGAGATGATAAGGTAATAGTTCCATGAGTGCGGTAATGGCAGCGGCACAGAGAACTAGGTTTACAAGTAACTTAGCAGTAGTTTCACCAGCAACTGCCCCGTAAGACTGTCGCTGCGGACGGTGCTTGATTCGAGGAACTCTTCGGCGAGGTTTTGATGGTACCCGAGTTGAGTCAGAGGGTTGGATTGCGTTCATTTCCGTTTACAATGCCACGCTGGTACACCAGCGCCCTTGGGTTTATTATTGGGTTGATTAGGATAGAGTTTTGAGTATGCACCTTTTATTTAGCCAGATAATTTAGCTAAAAAATAGTCTTTATGGAACAATCAAGCCCCCAAATAGACTAAGAGCTTAGCATAATGTGAGTTTGATCACATAAATTTCCTGGTTTTGACTTGAATCCAGGGGACAGGAGCTTCGAGTCAGGATAATAATTCAGAATTATTGCTTATAATATAGGAAATATCTATTAACCTTCCCAGGTAGACTGGCCTTGGCAGCCATCATTCAACTCCAATTCCCCTCCCGTTATACCCGCGTATGAAGCGCGGTAAAGGGGGCGTATAGGGTGTGGACGCAGGTGACCCACACAGCCCGGAGACGAAACCTTAAAATAAGGTTTGAAGTTACCGTAAGGAGAGTGGAGCCTTAATCAAACAGTTTTAACCCTTTTACGCATAACCGACTAACCATAAAGGCTCCACTCTCCTAAGGTTTCGTCTCTGGCCTTAATCATGGAGGCGCGCTTGACCCGTAATTAAATTCGCCATGGGTCGCGCCTCAAAGTTTTAACCAAAGGTGCGCTTTCCGTAGGCGAATTTAATTCGCCACGGGTCTTGAAGTTACCGTAAGTGTAGTGGAGCCTTAATACAATAGTTTTAACCATGCATCCTCATAGCCAGTCACCTATAAAGGCTCCACTACACTAAGGCGCGCGTCTCTGCACCTCTTTTACCCATAGCCGACCAACCATAAAGGCTGCCCCAGGGAGGGATTGCTCGCTGGGGTAACTTCTGACCCTTGGGAATTGGAGACTCAATCTGTTGCGCTTCTTGATGAGCTCTGCTAAGATTAAAAAATATTAATGCACCCAAAAGGTGCCGGTTTGCGCCCAAGCTGAAAAGCCGCTGCTAAAAGCGTAGATCAAGATGCAAGTAAGCTCAATGATTTTTTCAGAGAGTCTAGAGGCTGTTTGGATCAGCCATTAATATTTTTATGCTCTTAAGAATCCCTCACTATAATAATCGCGTGATGAGCGTGAGGGATTGTCAAGGATTTCACTAGCTTTAATGATGCTTCGCCATTGATTAACTAGTTTAACTAACCCACCCAAATCCTAGATTATGGGTGGGTTAGTTAAACTATTTTGTTTATCCTTTGTCCGCTCTAGATCTAGGCCGCTTTGGAGCAAGGCTTTGAGCTTCCCAGGATTATTTGTAAAGTTCCGTAGACAGCCGGAAGGCTAGAAATCCCGGAAGCAAAGCCAGCAATAGAGCTCCGATAACTTGCGCATCTGAAATAGCCATCGTATACAATCTCCTTTATTTGAGCGATATTCTATACCATTAACGGTGCGCTTGACCTAGGCAAATTTTATTAGCCATGGGTCGCACCTAAGCCAACTAATTGGGCTAGTTATGGAATT
Organism: Moorena sp. SIO3E8; assembly: GCF_010692445.1. Classification (NCBI taxonomy): domain Bacteria; kingdom Bacillati; phylum Cyanobacteriota; class Cyanophyceae; order Coleofasciculales; family Coleofasciculaceae; genus Moorena; species Moorena sp. SIO3E8. The sequence continues at coordinate 10,179 of NZ_JAAHHM010000047.1, forward strand.
TTATCACAATAACTTGTCCAATCCAGATATTAGAATCCTTGTAGCTTAGGTTGATATCAAATTGGGATCACAGCTATGTACCTTTATCTTGCTGCAGGTTCGGTGTGGGTGTTGGAACCTCAGTAGGGTCGCAGCGCACTAAAATTCTGATTAAATGTTAAGATTAATTAAGTTAGATATCAAAGTTTTAGTAATTTTGGCGATTACATATATTACATATACTAAGTTAACCCTTTAAGACCTTAATAATTTTTAATGCTAGACCAAATTCTTAACTCATCGTTTAATGTTGGGCTTGAGGCTCCTGTGGTTTTGTTGATTCTGGTGGCACTAGAAGCTGTACTGTCTGCTGATAATGCGATCGCATTAGCTGCGATCTCCCAAGGCTTACAGACCAAACAACTTCAACGCCATGCTCTTAACTTGGGCTTAGCAGTTGCCTATGTGCTACGAATCACTTTGATTCTCACAGCCACTTGGGTAGTGCAGTTTTGGCAGTTTGAGTTATTGGGAGCAGCCTATCTGCTCTGGTTGGTCTTTGAGTATTTCAGATCTGATCAAGATGAAGACCATCACCATCATGGCCCGAAGTTTACTTCTCTATGGCAGGCAATTCCGCTAATTGCTGTTACCGATTTAGCTTTTTCCTTGGATAGTGTCACCACAGCGATCGCAATTTCTGACCAGACCTGGCTGGTTATTGCTGGTGGCACCATTGGGGTAATTGCCCTGCGCTTCATGGCGGGCTTATTTATTCGTTGGTTGAAAGAGTATGTCTATCTGGAGGATGCTGGCTACATTACCGTGGGCTTTGTGGGATTGCGGCTGTTGGTCAGAGCCATTAAACCGGAATTAGTGCCACCGGAATGGTTAATGGTTGCTGCCATTGCCCTAGTGTTCATGTGGGGATTTTCTGAAAAGTCTAAGACCCCAGACCTTGAGCCAATTCCTGTGGAAAACGAAGGGCGACCGGCTTTGACGAAAGACTAAAGGGCAAAAGAAGCTAGCCGCTAACTGCTTTTAACAAGAGTCGGGAAGAATTCGGCCATCTTTCAACCAATAATCCCAACGCTCACCAAACATGGGTAGAGCGTGGGACTTCCCGTTTAAAGGTAAATGTTACCGTTACTCATAAAGCCAAGAGGTTATGGTTGGTTCCCAGCTAACTAGCTCTTCGTCCTTAAACCAAAGACTAATCTCCTGCTGCGCTGTCTCAATGGCATCTGAGCCATGGATAAGATTGCGACCGGTGTCTAACCCATAATCGCCCCGAATGGTTCCTGGTTCAGCTTCCAGAGGTTTGGTAGCACCAATCATCTTTCTTGCGGAAGCCACTACTCCATTTCCTTCCCAGACCATTGCTACTACAGGACCAGAGATGATGAATTCGATTAGTTTGGGAAAGAAAGGTCTCTCTTTGTGAACAGCGTAATGCTGTTCGGCAAGTTCACGGCTGACGTTCATAAGCTTCAGCCCAACTAAGGTAAAACCTTTTGTCTCAAAACGCTGGATGATTTGACCAACAAGATTCCGTTGTACACCATCCGGCTTAACCATCAGAAATGTCCGTTCCAAGTTTATCTCCTCAAATTGTTTAACTCAGGTCAATCTTGGGCATAGCCTTTCCTATGATATTCCTTTAGGACTAAGATTCAAGCCCGCTCTATTGCTAGCTCAATTAACTGATCCACCAATTGTGGAAACGGAACACCTGTAGCTGCCCACAGTTGGGGATACATACTGGTTGCCGTAAAACCTGGTAAGGTGTTGATCTCGTTGATGAAGATTTCCTTAGTGGCTTCGACATAAAAGAAGTCTACCCGTCCTAAACCAGCCCCATCAACGGCAGTAAACGCCTGGATTGCCATTTCCTGAATCTGGGTAATGACGTCAGTGGGCAAGGGAGCGGGGATTAACAAGTCCGCTTGACCCTGAGTGTATTTGGTTTCGTAGTCATAGAAATCACTATCATAAGTAATTTCACCAACTACTGAGGCTTTGGGATGATCGTTCCCTAGTACAGCACACTCTACTTCTCGCCCTACTACCCCTTCTTCTACAATCAACCTGCGGTCATAATTAGCAGCATTATCTAAGGCGGCTTCTAATTCAGAACGCGATCGCACTTTGGCAATCCCTACCGATGAGCCTAAATTAGCTGGTTTGACAAAGTAGGGATAGTCTAAGGTTTCCTCAATTTGGTCACAGAGTTTGGTAAATACACAGGGATCAGACCAAACTTGCGATCGCAAAACTTCCATGTAGTTGACTTGGGGTAATCCGGCTTGGGCATATACTGTCTTCATTGCCAGCTTGTCCATGCCTACAGCAGAACCCAAAACACCACTACCGACAAAGGGAACTCCCATCAGGGTTAGTAATCCCTGAACTGTGCCATCTTCCCCATTGGGCCCATGGAGGATGGGAAACCAGACATCTACCTCACTGACAACGGCAGGAAATTCCCAGACATTACCGTTAGGAGCAGATTCTAGGGGAGTTCCCGAGTCTAAAACCTGTGCGATAGTTTCGACCGCTGTCCAGATGCCATTTTTTTGAATGTAAACTGGCACCAATTCGTACTTAGAGGCATTTTCATCGGCACACAGAGCGTTTGCGATCGCTCTTGCAGAACTAATCGAAACTTCGTGTTCTCCTGAGACACCACCAAACAGCAGTCCAACTCGGCGTTTTGTCATATTAGTATACAGTTAATTAAAAATCCTCTAATAAAGAACCCAAGCGACTTAGTAACGGATCATCAGATTGATCAGCGTCTTTTTCCCATCCTACTTGAGCCGTAGCATCTGACTCTCTAGTCGCTTTTGCTGTGGATCCCTGTTCTGTGGCGCGAGACACATCCGTCGTACTAAAATTGGACAGCACTGTTTCTACACCAGCAACTTGCTGTTTTAAGTGTTCGAGTTGTTGATGAGAACGGTCATCGACTTGCTTGACCTGTTCGATTAATGCCATCAATTGATCATCAAGTTGTTCAGAGGATTCTTCAGTAGATAGAACTTGCTCTAATTTCCCAAGCTGCTGTTGTAACTGGGTCAATTGTTGAGTTGTATTAGAGTCTATTTCCTCAATTCGTTGAGTCAGATCAGTTAGCTGACTATTCAGTTGGCTAGGACTCTGAACGGATAACGTCTGTACCACTTCAGTTAATTGCTGCTGCAGTTGGGTTAGCTTGTCTTCAAGATTTCCAACACTTGCTGTTTCCTCGGTTGTTCCCTCGGTTGTTTCCTGGGAGGATGCTTTTTCCTGAGAGGATTCTGGTTTTAACAGAAACTCTTGGATAGCTTGCTTGCAAAACATGCTAAAGCTAGGATACTGACCCTTAGCTAGTTCTTTCTCCACTGCCTTTAGTAGGGCTTGATCCTCCCGGTTAGTGGTAAATGCTACTGTTTTATTTACTTTTTTTGCGATCGCTGCCATGGGAATTATTCCTATAATCCTACTGGATAATTACAATAAAATTTATCGAGATGCTGATTGCTTCTGCACCTCTCCATAAATGTATTGTCCCAAAGCATTCGCTTTTCGAGAGGGTTGAGCTAAGTAACCCTTGAGTCTAGCTTCCTTAAAGATAAGTTGAAGATCATTCCAGAAGAATTGTCCACCACCACCGGTCACGACTACGTCTGTGGTGCGTTCTGGTAGCCAAGCGAGCAAGCGATCAGATAGTTCACGGGCAAAACTTTTGCGCAAACTCGGTATAATTTCGTCGAGGTCTGTGGGCTGAGCAGCACCCTTAGGACGATAAAAGCGCTCTCCCTCTGGACGATTAACCGCTTTGATTAATAGTAACGATTGACTGTCAGCTCCCTGAATTTGGGTAGCTAATTGATCATAAAACTCATTCATGGCAAATGCTTCACTCTGAGATGCTCCTCTAGCAAATCGGAACGAATCTGCCATTATAAAGTCAGTGGTTTGGTGGCCAATATCCACAACGGCGACGGAACGGTCATGTAATCCGCCATCGGATGGATCGTTTTCCTGAACTTCAACCCAGATCAAGCTACCATAGCCCTCTGGTATTACCCAAACTTTCTTAATCGTAATCGAGACTTGTTCCCCTCTGTAGTACATGACATGAGGAGAAGCCAGGATACCAATTAATTCCTCTTTTTCACGCTCAAACTGCTCTTGGGAATGGTAGGGCAATCCCATGATAATTGCCAAGTCACCTTGAAGCTCGAAATGTCCTACGCAGGCAAAAACTTTTATCAAGGCATCTTCTACTTTCGATTGACCAACACCCAAGTTAGCTCCGAAGTCAGCAGCTAGTTGTCCAATGGCGTATCCTTTGCCTTGATACTCCAGCCAAATATCTAATAGAGGGTCACCCAGTCGAGCTTCAAACCCACCCCGACGCACTTGCTCAACGGTAAGATGGGCAACGTTGGCAGGAATGAGCACTACACCATCGGGGTAACGGCTGATACAAGCTTTAGTGGAGGTGCGACCTAAGTCAATGCTGAGAATAGGAACTTTGTTCACGATGGTAGCAAGCTGTTTAGCAGTCATTGGTTAGTATATAAGAGTTTGTCTAACTCAACTCACAAAAAATAGTCCGATGTTTGGAAGCCCCGTCTAGGCAAGAGCGGGGTGGGGACATTGATCAGGCTGTTTGCGATCGCTCTGGCACCAATGGCCAAAAATCCTTAGACTAGTTGTGCAACAGACGCAGGTTGACTCAAGTTGGTTGGACACTATGGCATCTAGCTATTTCATCTCATAATAGTAGAATACTGATTCATAGACCTGTTATACACCTAAGATTAAAACCAATTTCCAATTACTAGATAAGGTGCCCAATAGGCGGGGCGAGCATATTGTCCTCCTGCTTCCAGTAAAGCGATTTGAGCAGCACGAAGGGCTTGGGCTTTGTTTAAGTTTGATTGTCGCAAACCCTGGTAAAATTGGGCGGCAATTTGGGCAGTGGTTTGATCATTAATGAACCAAAGCGAGGCTAAGGCACTTCTGGCTCCTGCTTGAACAGCTACACCGGCTAAACCTAAGGCCGCTCGGTCATCACCAGTGGCAGTTCGACAGGCAGTGAGGGAGATTAACTCCACTGGCTCAGTAGTACTAGCTACGCTGCGAATTACCCGATCTAATTCATCAATGGTGAGTTGATCATTTTCCCCGGTGACTAGGAAAGTATCCTCCGGTTCAGTGCCGAATTCACCATGAGTAGCTATGTGAATAATCGGGTAAACCGTTGCACCTAATTCTTGTTGTAAGCGATCGCGGGTAAATTCCTCATCCAATAGCTGTTTGCTCTCTGGTATGGTCTGTGTCACTGCCTTAACTTCTGTGGATACATTGCTCAAGGCTTCAAATTCACGACCATCGACAATAGCTTCTTTGGTTAAGCCCAACACCAGTGCTCGCCAACTCTGAGGGGTTAATGCTTTAGGCTCAGTCAGGGTGAGGGTGGGAGTGGTTGCGATCGCATAGCGTTCAACTAAAAATTTTTCCCCGTCGTGGAGGGCTGCCATTGGCACAGTGCGTAGGATGCCATCATTGATGAAGACCAGGGTTTCTATTTGAGCTTGTTCTAATTGATTGGCAAAAGGACGAATTAACCAATTATAAATTTTTTGTGCCTGTTGGGAATTGTAAGGCTCAAAAAAGCTTTCTAGTTCTCTACGAAATTGATTAATGTCTTGTCTTATACTTTCGCGATCACTATCAATCCACTCCAATTGCTTTTCACCATTAGGCAGACTTAAAATCACTGCAGTTCGGTCTTTGAGGATAATGGTGCTAATCACAGCTGTCCGAGTACTGACTAGGTCAACTCTGGCTGGATTCACTGCTGCTAACACACAGTCGTTACCAAAATAATCTTGTAATTCTGCTAGTTTGAGACCATCAATGGTTTTCAGGACAATGTTAATATTCTGAGTACGCACATCGGGTAAAGCTGATTTTAGGAAAGTTTGATCTCCCTCTAACCTCAATGCCACTAACTGTCGGTAAATTGGGTTAACGGTGTCAAGAAAATCAAATTGGACATCTCGACTGGCAGTTAGGATATCGCTACGGATTGTTTCGAGAGTAGCGATCGCGTTTTCATAGGCTCCGATTGCCTCAGTTACTTTCCCCTGCTCCTTAAAAATCCGTGCTGTTTGCCACTCCCACAAGTACAGACTATCCTTTGCCAGCAAGTTTTGCTCAGCTGCTAACCTAGCCTGTTGGCTTAACTCTAGGGCTTTGGTATACTGGTCACGACACTCATAGATATGACCCAGTTCCCCTAGGGCAAAGGATTGGGAGCGGTGGTCATTAATCCGTTGCGCTATTCTTACGGCTTGAGCCAGGAGTGCAGTAGCCTGGGGTTCTAGTTTGGGCTGATAGCATCGTATCCAGGGACTAGTTTCATGAGCCGGAGCAATCGGTTGCAACAGGTTAGCTAACTCAATGGCAGCATAAACCTTATCCTGGGAATCTGGTAGAGTTTCCAAGAGGGAGTAGGCTTTTTGCCATTCTTTTTGCCATTTCATAACACTAGCGCTAGATTCACTAAGGCGGTAGTACAGGGGAATCTCATTAAGCCTTGCCCGGATTTGACCGGATTGGTCGTTTTGAGTAATAGCAATATCGAGGCTTTTATGAAAATACTTTAGTGCTTCGCTATCGTTATTTTTAGCTTTTGCTTCGAGTGCCAAAGCCTTTCTTGTGTAGCCGATTTTTTCAGCAGAGTTTGCCCGACGATAGCTGAGCTGAGCTTTGCTACTGTAGGCATTTCCTAAACTATTCAGGGCTGAGGATTGATAGGGAAGGTGGTCAATTTCTTGGGCAATAGTTAAGCTCTCTTCGAGATAGTTAATGGCTAGATCGTACTTGCCCCTGAGGCGATAAGCATCCCCTAAACTCCCCAGAGCCGCAGCAACTCCAAGTTGGTCTTGATGGCTGTGAGCCAGTTGTAAAGCACTTTCTGGCACACAGGGGTTATCTTGGGGGTAATCGTAATTAATGGTACCACATAATAATGCGATCGCTTTTTGATTTTGCCCCAATTTACTATAAGCTTGAGCCAGTTCGGTAAGCATCCGCCCTACCTGTTGTAAATCCCCCAGTTGCTGATAATTAGTGATAACTTTTTCCCAGTAGTTAATGGCTTGGTCGATTTGACCAATTTGCTGATAAGCTCTCGCTAAGTTTTCTAGAACAATAGTTTGGTTAGGGCGGTTGTTGGTTTGTTGATAAGTAGTCAGGGCAGTTTGCCAATATTCTATAGCGCTAGTAAAATCTCCCAGTTGGTAGCGTTCCACCCCTTGTTGGACAAGTTGGCTAGCATCAGGGGATTGAGCTGTGGCTGGGTTTCCCACTTGCAGTTGCCAGGTGGTAGCGGGAACATGACCGAGCCACAGGGTAATGGTGACGCTGGATAGGAAAAGAAGTCCTAGAACGGTTCGGACACTGGATTGGCGGCTCATGGGAGAATGCCAGTTGCAGATTTAAATGATAGCAAAGGGAGTAGGGAGTCGGGAGTCGGGAGTCGGGAATCGGGAGTAGGTTTTTACATTTAGGGTCAAAGGGGGAGTGTGGGGGGAGAACAGAGAACAACAGAGAAAAGGAGAGAGGGGTAGTTTTTTTGTGTAAGGGCGATTTCGTCAGATCCGATCACAGGGAAATGGGGAGAAGGGCAGAAGGAAAGAATTGTCTCGGTAATTATTGGGTGTTGCTGATTCTGGGTATGGTTTAGCCCCCCTAGCCCCCCAATTTTGGGGGGAACAAAACTCTCTTGCGTCTCCCGATTCCTGATTCCCGATTCCCGATTCCCAATTCCCAATTCCCAATTCCCGATTCCCGATTCCCGATTCCCGATTCCCGATTCCCGATTCCCGATTCCCAATTCCCAATTCCCAATTCCCAATTCCCAATTCCCAATTCTTAATTCTTAATTCAAAAAAAAATAGCCGTAGAAATACTATCCACGGCTATGGCAATCACATATGTCAGAAATTTCCGAAACCCTTGGCCCCCGGGGGGAAAACCCCCCAGAAAGTTAAGGTGTTATGGCAACAACCAATACTTGGTCATAGTAGTAACTACTTCTCCTGGAATATCGGTCGGTTCTAGAGGAGTCCACTCCGCGATTTCTGCATAACCTAGGGAATAAAGCATGTGCATACTATTGATTACTGATTCACGAGGACCTTTGAGAGTGTGCTGAGTCGGTTTTTTCTTGAAATTGCGAGTAAATTGTTCTGACATTGTGAAAAACTCCAACTTGGTTAATATTGATTATTGTAATGATTACATTTTTAATTTTCAAGGGTTTTAAAAAGTTTTTTTGTGGGAGTTTTAGGATTAGTTAAAAAAAACTATTGCATAGAAATTAGAAAGCATACATTAGCGTTTATTTAGGGTGTATCTCACTTTTGTAAATTTTGCGTAGTGCGTTAGGGGTGGGCTCGCCCTGATTTTCTGCCTCTTTGCCACCATTGAAATAGCCCACCCCGTAACGCACCACCGAGTCAAACAGCTTTTAGGAAATGCACCCTTTATTTAAGACACATGTCAGTTTGGTTAATTCCTTTTAGATCCCCCTAAATCCCCCTTAATAAGGGGGACTTTTGAATCTCGTTGCCCCTGACTAATAGAAAAATAGAGATTTAACTTAAATAAGTTAGTACCATGTTTAGCGAATAATACGTTAAAAAAAATACTTTAATTCAATTAATTTTATGGTTAATAACTGTGATAAAATATAAAAAATACCCCAACAATAGCAATCATTTTACCTGGGTTGTAAACCCCGACATTTCGTTAATGATTGTCGGGGTTTACTGGGAATTTAAAGAGTGAGTTAAGTGCCCAATATTTCCGACATACCTTTCCCTGGCTTTAGCGATGCAGCGCCTTCACACGGGGGTTTCCTCCACTCGCTATTGCATCAAGAATTGAAGATGATTTGGGATAGGTTCGAGTCGTCGAATTTGTGGCTCTTAACCCTCTTTTCGATTAGTTAACCAGAATTGACTTAGTTAGATCAGATGTGTAATGACTTACGACAGTACCCTCAAATATTTAGTTGAACAATATCCCCAAGCCTTTACCCGTTGGTTATTTAACCAAGAACCAGCAGAGGATATCGAAATTCTCAACACCGAATTAAGCACAGAACCAATTCGGGCAGATGCCTTGTTTTTTGTGCGAGTTGCTGATGCTATTTTGCATCTGGAATTTCAAACCCTACCCCAATCTGAACCTCCCTTACCCCTGCGGATGCTGGATTATTGGGTCAGGTTATATCGACAATATCGCTGTGATATTGAACAGGTAATAATATTCCTGAAACCAACCCGATTAGCGGGAGTATTTGTGAATCAATTTACCGAGAGGAACCTATCCTTCCGCTACCGAGTGATTCGGATTTGGGAATGTGATCCACAACCATTACTAACCACCCCAGGGTTACTACCCTTGGCAGTATTAGCACAAGCGGAAGTGCCAGAAAACCTGCTATCCCAAGTAGCAGCCAGAATCGATATGATTGAAGATAGACAACAGCAGCGTAACCTATCTGCTTGCGTGCAACTGTTGGCTGGAGTGAAATTTGATGAACAGTTAATTCAAGCTTATTTTCGGGAGGATATGATGCAAGAGTCAGTAGTTTATCAACGGATTATTCGCCAAGGATTAGAGCAAGGATTAGAGCAGGGATTAGAACAAGGGTTAGAACAAGGAAAGCGCAATGAGCTTAATTTAATTATCCGTCAAATTAGCCGTCGCTTAGGTGAAATCAATCCCCAATTACAAAATCAAATTGAGAAATTATCCTTTGACCAGTTGGAGGATTTAGGAGAAGCGTTGTTAGATTTTGAAACCGAAGTGGATTTGACCAATTGGTTGAACCAGTTAATGGATACGTAACATCCGGTTAGGTGTCCCATTCAGCCGTCAGCTGAATGGGACACCTATGAACTTTAAAAATATTGTTTTTTTACAGATAAGTTTTATCAAAAAAAGTAGCGTTTATATCTGCTTTTTTTGAACACGCTTATTGCTAGCATGCCTATTCCCTATTCCCTACTCCCTGTTCCCTGCTCCCTGTTCCCTGTTCCCTGTTCCCTGTTCCCTTTGGTATATATGATTGAAGACAGACAACAGCAGCGTAACCTATCTGCTTGCGTGCAACTGTTGGCTGGGGTGAAATTTGATGAACAGTTAATTCAAGCTTATTTTCGGGAGGATATGATGCAAGAGTCAGTAGTTTATCAACGAATTATTCGCCAAGGATTAGAACAAGGATTAGAACAAGGGTTAGAACAGGGATTAGAACGGGGATTAGAACAGGGATTAGAACAAGGAAAGCGCAATGAGCTTAATTTAATTATCCGTCAAATTAACCGTCGTCTAGGTGAAATCAATCCCCAATTACAAAATCAAATTGAGAAATTATCCTTTGAGCAGTTGGAGGATTTAGGAGAAGCGTTGTTAGATTTTGAAACCGAAGTGGATTTGACCAATTGGTTGAACCAGTTAACGGATAAGTAACATCCGGTTAGGTGTCGCATTCAGCTATAGCAATTCTACGACTGGTGAGGTACAAATATCTGGTTTTTAGGGAGCAGGGAGCAGGGAGCAGGGAGCAGGTAAGAGAGAAGAAGCAAAAGCCAATAGTCAAACAGTTATGTGTACCTCATGAGTCCTAGAAACGCTATAGCTGATAGCTATTAGCTGATAGCTTACCTTGCCTATTGCTAGCATGCCTATTGCTAGCATGCCTATTGCCTGCTCCCTGCTCCCTGCTCCCTATTCCCTATTCCCTCTTACCATGTGAGGAAATGGGACTCGTTAAGAACAAAACAGTACCGGGTTTTAATACACTCGTACTACTAAATTAGCAACAAGTACTATTTACTGAGAAATTAGTACTGTTAAATGATAAACAAGTACAGTTTAACGAAAAACTAGTACTTGTTTGTTATACACCAGTACTAGTTAACGAAAACGAGTACTAGTATGTGAGAAACGGGTACCCGTTTGTTATACACCAGTACTAGTTTGTTATACACCAGTACTAGTTAACGAGAAACGAGTACTGGTATGTGATAAACGAGTACTAGTTTGCGGTTAATGGGTACTCGTTTGCGGTTAATGGGTACTCGTGTGTTAGATATTAATACAGCACTACCCACTTCTGACTTCAGACTTCAGACTTCTGACTTCAGACTTCAGACTTCTGACTTGTTAGGAATGCTATAATTTACAAGGTTCTGCCTCTTGCCTTTTCCTAAGGGATAGCAGCAGACAGTTTGGCCAATGGCGGAAGATTGGTAAATCCAGGGTGCTTTCAATAAGTCGAATTTTTGAATAACTATTGTATAGCAGTGGATGGCAATGGCTGACAACACATCTGATGCCCAACTTGACTTTCTCTTACAGGTACTACAAGCAACTGCAGACAGTAATGGTGATCAGCAGGTAGTTTACCCATTACTGGCAGCAAATATAGACAAAATTAATCAGACTTTAGCAGAAAAGTTGCGGGATTGGGCAACACGTAAGCTGGCGGAAGCGAAACCAGATGAAGCAAAATTACTAGCAGCAGGTATTTTATTTCTCAGCTATCTAATCCAGCAATTCCCCTTGGGTGACCAAGCCAGCAATATAGAAATTGCCATCACTGGCTATGAAGTCGCCCTAACTGTTTTCACCCGTGAAGCTTTTCCGATTGATTGGGCATCGACACAAACTAATATCGGTAATGCTTACTATCACCGAATAAAAGGGGAGAAAGCACAGAATATAGAAGAGGCCATCGCTTGTTGGCAACAGGCTCTTACCGTTTTTACCTTTGAGGCATTTCCTGAATATTGGGCAAGGACACAAACTAATCTCGGTAATGCTTACCGTGACCGAATAAAAGGTGAAAAAGCACAGAAGATAGAAGAAGCGATCGCTTGTTACCAACAGGCTCTTAGAGTATTAACCTTTGAGGCATTTCCTGATGAGTGGGCAAAGACACAATATAATCTCGGTATTGCTTACGCTCACCGAATAAAAGGTGATAAAGCAGAGAAGATAGAAGATGCCATCCCTTGTTTCCAACAGGCTCTAAGAGTATTAACCTTTGAGGCATTTCCTTATGAGTGGGCATTGACAAAAACTAATCTCGGTGGTGCTTACTATCACCGAATCAAAGGGGAGAAAGCACAGAAGATAGAACAAGCCATCCCTTGTTTCCAACAGGCTCTTAGAGTATTAACCTTTGAGGCATTTCCTGATGAGTGGGCAATGACACAAAATAATCTCGGTCTTGCTTACGGTGAGCGAATCAAAGGGGAGAAAGCACAGAATATAGAAGTTGCTATCGCTTGCTACCAAGAAGCTCTAAGAGTATTAACCTTTGAGGCATTTCCTGATGAGTGGGCATCGACAAAATATAATCTCGGTATTGCTTACTATGACCGAATCAAAGGGGAGAAAGCACAGAAGATAGAAGTTGCTATCGCTTGCTACCAAGAAGCTCTAAGAGTATTAACCTTTAGACATCTCCAAAAATTAACCTCAAACCCTAGGAATGCCTGGGTCAAAACCGAGTTTATGGAGATGTATTTTGAGGCATTTCCTTATGAGTGGGCAAGGACAAAATATAATCTCGGTATTGCTTACTATGACCGAATCAAAGGGGAGAAAGCACAGAAGATAGAAGAAGCGATCGCTTGTTTCCAAAAGGCTCTTATAGTTTATACCTTTGAGGCATTTCCGATTGAGTGGGCAAGGACACAAACTAATCTCGGTATTGCTTACGATGAGAGAATCAAAGGGGATAAAGGACAGAAGATAGAAGAAGCGATCGCTTGTTTCCAAGAAGCTCTTATAGTTACAACCTTTGAGGCATTTCCGATTGAGTGGGCAACGACACAAAATAATCTCGGTAATGCTTACGGTGACCGAATAAAAGGTCAGAAGGCAGAGAATATAGAAGAAGCAATCGCTTGTTACCAACAGGCTCTTAGAGTCAGAACCTTTGAGGCATTTCCGATTGATTGGGCAATGACACAAAATAATCTCGGTCTTGCTTACAATAACCGAATCATAGGTCAGAAGGCACAGAATATAGAAGAAGCGATCGCTTGTTACCAACAGGCTCTTAGAGTTAGAACCTTTGAGGCATTTCCGATTGATTGGGCAATGACACAAAATAATCTCGGTCTTGCTTACAATAACCGAATCATAGGTCAGAAGGCACAGAATATAGAAGAAGCGATCGCTTGTTTCCAACAGGCTCTTAGAGTCAGAACCTTTGAAGCATTTCCGATTGATTGGACAATGACACAAAATAATCTTGGTCTTGCTTACAATAACCGAATAAAAGGGGAGAAGGCACAGAATAGTGAAGAAGCGATCGCTTGTTACCAACAGGCTCTTAGAGTCAGAACCTTTGAAGCATTTCCGATTGAGTGGGCAATGACTCAACACAATCTAGGTTTTGCTTACAATAACCGAATAAAAGGTGAGAAAGCACAGAATAGTGAAGAAGCGATCGCTTGTTACCAACAGGCTCTTAGAGTCAGAACCTTTGAGGCATTTCCGATTGAGTGGGCAATGACACAAAATAATCTCGGTGCTGCTTACGGTGACCGAATCAAAGGGGAGAAAGCAGAGAATATAGAACAAGCCATCGCTTGTTTACAACAGGCTCTTAGAGTTTATACCTTTGAGGCATTTCCGATTGAGTGGGCAAATAAACAAAATAATCTCGGTGCTGCTTACTATCACCGAATAAAAGGTGAGAAAGCACAGAATATAGAACAAGCCATCGCTTGTTTACAACAGGCTCTTAGAGTCAGAACCTTTGAGGCATTTCCTATTGAGTGGGCATCGACACAAAATAATCTCGGTGCTGCTTACGGTGACCGAATAAAAGGTGAGAAAGCACAGAATATAGAAGAAGCCATCGCTTGTTACCAACAGGCTCTTAGAGTTTATACCTTTGAGGCATTTCCGATTGATTGGGCAACGACACAAACTAATCTCGGTATTGCTTACGGTGACCGAAAAAAAGGGGAGAAAGCACAGAATATAAAACAAGCCATCGCTTGTTACCAACAGGCTCTTAGAGTCAGTACCTTTGAGGCATTTCCCCAAGACTATCTAGATACTAACAATAACCTTGGTTTTGCTTACCGAGATGCTCAAAATTTCCGGGAAGCTTACAAGGCTTTTGATGCTGCAATTAAAACAGTAGAATTCCTGCGAGATGAAATTAGTTCTGGTTCTGGAGTAGAAGAATACAAGACTAAACTAGCTGAAAAAAACCACCGAAGCTATCAAGGCATGGTATTAACTTGCCTAGACTTAACTAATATCACTGAAGCCATTGACTATGTTGAACGGAGCAAAACCGGCAATTTAGTTGAAGAGATTCTCAGCCGTGACCTGAAAACCATCTTTCCCGCAGATGTTGTTACTCAACTAGAACAATACAGGGATGAAATAGCCATAGGTCAATATAAAATCCAGCATGGCAAAGCTGAAAATATAAAAGTCTTAGCACAACGTCTTCAAGAATTGCGACAACAGCGCAATGATTTACAAGACCAACATTTACGTATCGGTTCTAGCTTTAACTTTGAGGAATTTCAGAACAAATTAGATGACCACACTGCCATTATAGAGTTTTATATTACAGGGGATAAGCTGCTCAGTTTCATCTTTACCAGCGAAACTCAACAACCCATAGTTTGGCAATCTGAGCCACAAGACTTAGACAAATTGGTAAAGTGGATAAATGGATATTTAAGAGCTTACAATAATCATAAAACCTGGCTAAGCAACCGAAAATATCCAAAAGAATCGCCTTGGCAGTGCCACCTGAATACTCGCCTCCATCTGTTGGCAAAAATTATTCACATAGATGAAGTTATTCAGCAAATACCCCCAGAGTGCGATCGCTTAATTTTAATCCCCCATTTGTATTTACATTTGTTGCCGCTTCATGCCTTACCGATTAACAGTCAGCAGGGAGAAGGTAAATCTGAAATTATGATGGATCGCTTTCCAGCAGGGGTAAGTTACGCCCCTAGCTGTCAACTACTGCAACTTACTCAAACCAGAAAACGCCCCGACTTTATCCAGCTGTTTGCGGTTCAAAATCCCACTGCTGATTTGGTTTACACTAATATCGGAGTAGAAGTGATTAAAGGCTACTTCAATCCACCACCAGATACAGAAGTCCTCGTGGAAAACGCTGCCACCAAAGCCGCCATAGATAGCAAACCTCTCAACACTTACCACTGTGTCCATTTTAGCTGTCACGGTTACTTTAATCTTAACCAGCCTCAGAAATCGGCCTTAATCCTGGCAGATTCCCACTTTAGCCCTGCACCGGCTAAACTCAATCCAGAACAACATCTACCTTTGGATGACGGTGAAGTAATTGACTTAGACAAATGCCTCACCTTAGATGCAGTCTTTGCCCTAAAATTAGAAAAATGTCGCCTTGTCACCCTTTCTGCTTGCGAAACGGGATTAGTCAAGTTGAATAACGTCAGCGACGAATACATTGGTTTACCCAGTGGTTTTATAGTTGCGGGTAGTCCAGCTGTGGTTAGTAGCCTATGGAAAGTGAACGAATTGTCTACGGCGTTGTTGATGATTAAATTTTATGAGAATCTACGAAACCAGATGTCCTTAGCAGTTGCCCTTAATAAAGCGCAATTCTGGCTGCGGGATGTGACTAAGGAAGAATTACAGCAGTGGGCAAGCCATTTGCCCTTGAGTCGGAATCACCGAGGACAGTTAGGCGACTGGTTTTATAAGCTGGGTTCTATGGAAAAACCTTTTCAAGAACCCTATCATTGGGCAGCTTTCTGTGCAATTGGTAAATGGTCTTGAACATTGATTAAATTTGGAAGATTGAGAATGACATTTGCACAAAAAAACGTCAAGGCGTTTATCCACTTACTACAAAACACTCCAGGACTGTTTAATACTCAAGACAGACAAACTCTCGCGGAAAAAATTCCAGAAGATATAGAGGAAATATCGGAATTAATCTTGGATTGGTGCGACGAACAACTACCAGAAATTAATGATGCTTTGCAGCAAGTACGTAGAAGTTTTCCAGATGATGAACCAATCAAAGAGCTGGGACCTGGAGGCACTTTCCCCACTCCTGAAACTAAAGCCGAAGACGAAAAAAACCTACGGGAAACCCTGATTAATGAGCTCCGCAAGAGTTCTCCCCCAGAAACCAAAAAACCCAACACTCCCAAAGGCTGATGACTGACACCACCTTGCGACTCAAAAACCCCAGCGTCACCCTTTATGCCTTCCATCTCTGCCAAGACTTAAGCCAAGAACTGGGACAGTTGCGACCGGATGCGGATCAGTTGTGGCAACACTGTGCTAACCTCAGCGAACCCCTAGGTATCCCAGAGCTGAAATCTTTACCTGAAAAAATACCATCCCCTCTAAGCCAAACAGCAATTACAAGCCGTTACGTAGAGTTACTCCCAGGGAATGCTGCCTTAACCAACACTGCACCACTGCAACTAGCAGGGTCTCCCCTAACCGTCCACGTCTATCCGGTTAAAATTCATGATACCTATGCCCTTGACCTAACCCTGTTTTGCCAGAATACCGTTGCAGCCAGTGAATTTAGTCACTTCAATCCCGAAGGGTGCCTCCTAGCCAGCACCATTCAAGCTTCTTTAGGACAAACCTTAGTGCTCTATGGCGAACCAGTGGGCACTCCCGATGAAGATAGAACGTTAGCCGATGCCTGTGTGGATGGTTTTTTCCAGGGAACCGACCAAAAACCCCAATTTACCGCATCTGGGAAGTTATTTGGTAGCCCAATATTTGCCTATGACAACGGTAAAGAGAAACCAACGGAGCAATGTCACGTTCTGGTCTGGTTAAACCGTCACCCAGAAACCTTAAACCTGGTTGAAAAGACTTCCTTGTCATTTTTCAATCTATTGTGCTGTCGCAGTAAAATCCTGTTTGCTTATCATGAAGCCCGTTGGTGTTATCGCCAAACTAGAGCACTCTATGGGCAACTGGAACAAGAGGTTAAAGGTTTCAAGGAATTGGCAACGAAGGGAGAAACAGGCATTACGGAAAGGGCACCGGGAGGGGAACAAAACTCTCAAAGTCCCCCAAAATTGGGGGATTTAGGGGGCTTGACCAAAACTAAGCGATCGCCCATTGATACTTCAATTCAGCAACGTCCAGAAACACGGCTAGAGCAACTGAAGCAGAAACTGACCGACATGCCATCCAAGACCGTTGAGTATGCTGGTTATCTGCGAGACATGGAGGATCACAACAATGCGATCGCTACCAATGCCCACAACTATGACTACTGGCTAAACAAAATCTGTGAACATAGTCTCGAAGACGATAGTATCAAGTTTTTGGAAGACTTCCTCAACCAAAGAACTAAACGGTTTGAAAAACAGATTGAAACCGACCTGAATTATCTCAAACCCGGTCAGCAACTATTTGACCAGATGCTTGGTAGTATCCGAGGCATCGTGGACATTGAGCAGGCAGAATGCGATCGCGCTTTGGAAAAAGCCCTCAGAGATAAGGAGAAGGCTGATCAAGCCCGAGAAAAACAATTAGAGTCAATTCGGCATCAGGAACAGAAAGCTGCTGAAGAACGAGAAAAAAATTTAGAACGTTGGATTACCCTGGTCGGTACTGGTTTAGCGGTCAGTGGTATTTCGTCCCAAACCGATGCTAAACCGGTAGAGTCTGTTATCGCCCAACTATTCTCGAAAGAATCCTTAGATTGCCCCACCGCTGGTGTTACACCTTGCTTGACTTACAGTGTCGTGTTTGTGGTAGTTCATGTGTTAGTTGGTTTAATCGCTGCGTTAATTATGGATCGAATTATCAAATTGGTATCAAAATGAGTACTCAAGGGAACAGGGAACAGGGAACAGGGAATAGGGAGTAGGGAGCAGGGAGCAGGGAGCAGGGAGCAGATGGATTTTTGAGCGCTTTACACAAGTTAATACAGCGATGCATCAAGACAGAGAATTACTATATTTTTGTCCAGCTACTTACAACCTGAAAAGCTTTTGTAGTAAACTTTTGCCTTTTGCCTCTTGCCTCTTGCCTTGCGCGTAGCGCTATAACTATCAGGTACACAGGATGGTTTTCCCTCTTACCTGCTCCCGTCTTGATGCAGTCGCTCATGGGGGAAACCCCCAAGACCGCGCTGCATCGCTGCTCCCTGCTCCCTGCTCCCTGTTTTAGAGATAATAATTACAGCCATAAAATTATTACTTACTTGTTAAGGAATCGGTGCTTTGATCAAACAAACTAGGCTGAGTCGGTGCTCGCAATTGGGATTGGTAAGTACAGTAGGCATGGCAAGTTCACTAACACTGTCACTGTTAATCCCATCTACTAGTAATCAAGCCCATGCTCAGAGCAATATCGTACCAGATGATACCTTGGGAGCTAATGGTTCGGTGGTGATTCCTGATGCTTCTGTAAAGGGATTGCCAGCAGAATTAATTGAAGGAGGAGTTCAACGGGGAGTTAACCTATTCCACAGTTTTCAAGAATTCAATGTCTCAGAAGGGTTGCGGGTTTATTTAGCTAATCCAGCTGGAATTGAGAATATCCTGTCGCGGGTGACCGGAATTAATCCCAGCGATATTCAAGGAACCTTGGGAGTAGATGGCGCAGCTAACCTGTTTTTACTCAATCCCAATGGGATTATATTTGGGTCGAATGCCAGGTTGGATGTGGAGGGTTCATTTGTAGGAAGTACGGCGAATGCGTACGCATGGGGAGACGATGGATATTTTAGTGCCACCGAACCAGAAACTAGCCGTTTACTAACCATTAATCCCGGAGCATTGTTTTTTAATCAGGTTGCTTCTGTCTCAGGGAATATTATCAATACTGGCACCTTGGCAGTGGGGAAAGATTTAACCCTTTCCGGATTGAATCTAGATTTACAGGGTCAGCTATCCGCTGGGGGGAATTTGACCCTATCGGCCATGGAAACCCTAAAGATCCGGGATAGCATCGCGCTACCTTTTGTGGCAGCAGCTGGGGAGAAACTATTGCTTGAGGGTAACCAAAGAGTAGATATATTGGCTTTGACTCATCCGGATAGTGGGTTGTTTTCACTAGGGGATATGGTGTTGCGTTCCAGTAGCCCAATTAGAGGGGATACCCACTATTGGAGTGGAGGAAATTTTAGCATTGAAGACATAGATGGAACTTTGGGTGATTTGTCAAGTCCCAATGACCCGATTATTCGCTCAGCGGGGGATGTCAGTTTTAAAAGTTATAAAGGTGCTTCCCTACACATTTTCGCCGGTGGTTCGGTAACGGTTGATAATGTCAAGATTACAGGCTCTGATCCCGCAAATAATATTCAGGAAACCGTCACCCTATCCGATGACACCACCACCATATCAATAGATGGTAGTAGTCGCCCCACCCTAGATATTAGGGCTGGCACCACAGCTATCGGTAACCCGAGTGAAATTCCTGGCAATCCCATGGCTGAGCAACTGGTGTTGTCGGAGCCTCCAACCACGGCAACTATTAAGATTGGCCAGGTAATGATTGAGCCGCCCAATGGTCAGGTGTTTATCACCAATCAATACCAACCCAATTCCGCTGTGACTGGTTCGATTGAGGTAACCACAATTAATACCAGTAGTGAAGTCGGAAATGCCGGGGATGTGATTATTGACTCCGGTAAAGATATCATCCTCATTGGTACTAATAGCTTTACTGATGATCAGGGCTTGATTGTCGCTAATACTTCTGGTCCTCGGCAGGGGGGTCAAATCAAGCTGGTGGCAAACCAGGAGATTTTGTTGAGGGATGACTTCTTCGTCATAAGTGATACTGAAGGTTCAGGTAATGGCGGTGAAATTACGATTGAGGCTGAGTCGGTTACTGTCACAGATGGAGCAGTGGTTGGCACCCGTACCTTGGGAAAAGGAGATGCGGGTTCGGTAAGGATTAAGACACAACGGTTACTGGTGGAGGATGGAGCACAGGTTAGCGTCAGTACCTTTGGAAAAGGAAATGCCGGAAATTTGACCATCGAGGCCAAAGAATTGGTGCAAGTCACTGATAAATCCGCCGATGGTAACTTTGACAGCGGTATATTTGCCCAAGCTAATCCAGACTCAACCGGAGATGGGGGTAACTTGATTATTAAGACACAACAGTTACTGCTTAAGGATGGAGCACAGGTTAGCGTCAGTACCTTTGCACAAGGAGATGCAGGAAATTTAACCATCAAGGCCAAAGAACCGGTGCAAGTCATTGGTAAATCCCCCGATGGTAAGTTTCCCAGCGGTATATTTGCTCAAGCTTTCAAAGACTCAACGGGAAAGGGGGGTTCATTGAATATTAATACACAACTGTTACTGGTTGTCGATGGAGGACTGGTTGGCACCACTATCGACGCCAGCGTGATCGAAAACAGCCTGACCTTCTTACCAGACAATCAGATTGACACCACTACTTTGCTGTCCAATAGCTGCATTTTCCGCAGTCGGGAGCAACCAGGTAGCTTCATCATTACTGGCAGCGGTGGAAAACCCACTGCTCCAGGAAGTGCTAGGATTTCACCCTTTGCCACTGGCACCGTGCGCACCATACCCAGTGATGGTAGCTCTAGCCGGAGCACCCAAGCGGATCGCCCTTGGCAAATCGGTGATCCGATTGTAGAACCTCAAAAGGTATATCGACTCCCAGATGGACGGCTAGTTTTGAGTCGCGAGTGTGTAGAATAATTCCTGCACTAGCTAATGTGAAACTTTCATGGGTGTTTATCTAATTTGGAGATGGATGGCGATTGCGCTACGGCCACGCTATGGCATGTGGCAGCCACCACCAAAGGCATACCCCCTGAAGGCAAAGGCAGGTTTTGGTGTGTCTAGTTTTGGTGTTTCTATCTTAGTGATCTCAGCTCTAAATGGGATGGCTCAATCTACGATTCCTAATTCATCTAATTCTCCCCTTCCGATTACTTCCGCATCTGGGTCATCGCTACTAGACTCTACTGCTGAAGCTACCTCTACTCGACCGCCACCTCAGGTTAGATGTCCCGTTGAAAACATCGGGTCAGAATTAATAGGAAGACAGGGAGAGGGAGAGACAGGGAGAGAGTTTTGGCCTATTTGTCAAGATTTTCGATATAAATCAAGACTTACGCAAAGCCCCCTAAATCCCCCAATTCTGGGGGACTTTGAAATCATTACCCCCCCAAATTGGGGGGTTAGGGGGGCAAAACCAACTAAACTTCGTAAGCCCTATAAATCTTTATATCAAACCGATGCTACCGGAGTTGATCTTATCGCTTCATCCGGTCAGCGTTTCCTTGTCAAAACTGTAGAAGTGCTCGGTAACACCGTTTTACAAGAACAGATTACAGAATTAATTGAAGAAATTGAAAACCAGGAAGTCACCTTTGAAGATTTAATTGAACTGCGCTCTAAAATTACTCAACTGTATATTAACAACGGTTACGTTACCTCTGGTGCATTTTTACTGAATAATCAAGCACTGGACAGTGGCACTGTGCAAATACAGGTTGTTGAGGGTGAGCTAGAACGAATTGAACTGAATGGATTAAACCGTCTGCGACCTGACTATGTACTCCGTCCCCTAGAAATTGCTACTACTAAACCCTTAAATCAGCAACGCCTAGTCAAAGCACTGCAACTGCTGCAGCTAGACCCCTTAATCGAACGAGTGAATGTGGAATTGACCGCAGGGAGCACTCCCGGTCGTAATATATTACAGGTGACACTAAAAGAAGCCCCAGCCTTTCACACCGGTGTCAAAACAGAAAACAACCGTTCTCCCAGTATTGGTTCAACCCAAGTCAGTGTATTTGCTGCTCATGATAATCTATTGGGATTTGGCGATCGCATTCGTGGGGAATACGGTCTAACCGAAGGACTCGACATTTACGATATTCGGTATACCATCCCCATCAATGCTCGTAAAGGAACCCTGAGCTTGGGCTACAGTAATAGTGAGAATCGCCTTGTTTCCGAGAATTTCCAGGATTTAAACATTAGAGGTGAAACCCAGAACTATTCCCTCAGTTTCCGTCAGCCCTTATTG
Source organism: Moorena sp. SIO3E8 (assembly GCF_010692445.1). Lineage (NCBI taxonomy): Bacteria > Bacillati > Cyanobacteriota > Cyanophyceae > Coleofasciculales > Coleofasciculaceae > Moorena > Moorena sp. SIO3E8. The sequence continues at coordinate 32,286 of NZ_JAAHHM010000047.1, forward strand.
CGATCGCCAGAGACTGAATTCGCTGTGGGCTTAGGCTTAGACCTGCGTCACCGACAAACCTTCATACTCGATGACATTCCCTTGTCCTTCTCTGAAGCAACCGCAGATGGTACATCCAAGGTCACAGTAATTCGGCTGTTTCAAGATTGGGTCAAGCGCAGTCCAGAACGAGTATTAGCCGCCCGCTCCCAGTTTAGTCTAGGAATTGATGCCTTTGATGCCACCATTAGTGACTCAAGTCCTGATGGGCGTTTCTTTACCTGGGTCGGACAATTTCAGTGGGTGGAGCAATTATCACCATCTATTCTGCTGATCAGCCGAATTAATACTCAACTCACCCCAGATTCCTTACTATCCCTAGAAAAGTTCAGTGTAGGTGGTAGAGATACCGTCAGAGGCTATCGACAAAATCAAATCATTGCTGATAATGGCATCTTGGGGGGAGTAGAGGCACGTATTATGCTCACCTCAGACTCCAGACTACAATTAACCCCTTTCTTTGAAATCGGTACAGCCTGGAATAATCAAGGACTTGACCCCAAGCCTGCCACCATTGCTGGTGTAGGATTAGGCTTACGTTGGCAGATCGGATCGGGATTTAATCTCCGTCTCGACTATGGTATTCCCCTGATCGGGGTAGATAATCCGGGGGACTCACTGCAAGACAATGGCATTTACTTTACCGTAGACTACCAGCCCTTTTAGTAAGCTCTCACGGATTTAAATTGTGAAAGTCGGGAGATGGGGAGATGGGGAGATGGAGAGATAGATGTAGGGTGGGCAGTGCATCAGCAAGATAATATCAGCACGCCATAGTCAATAGACCTCTTGCAAAAATATTTTGAGTTATAATAATAGTTTTGGGAAAAATTACGTAGATTGTGTACTAGGCTTATACAAAAACAAAGTACAAAGCACGTTTGTTAGTCTTAAGCGATCGCTAACTCGGAAATTCCCAGACTAGTGATTATACCAGGAAAAACTTTTGCAAGAGGTCTAATGTAAGCACTGCCCACCAGCAACGGATAAATCAGCAAGGTTTGAATTAGGATTGCTATAGTAAGGAACTTGTGGGCAGTGGTGGGCAAAATTTCGAGGATCTAGACTACTCCAAACCACCAAAGTGTTTTTGCCCACCCTACAAGCTTTGTAAAAAACCTACCCTTGTAAGGATAGGGAGATGGTAGACCGGTTTTTGCACAAGGGTCGCGATCTGAAAGTTAAATGCACATTAGCTTAAGGTATCCAGTAAAATTAAAAATTAAAAATTAAAAATTAAAAAGGGTAAATTCACAATGATAAATAACAAATTAAAAATCATCTCAAAAAAAAACACAACAAATATAGCACTACGTATTAAGGTGGGTGTTTGACATTTATAAAAGCAGCAAAAGCTATTATAATCAGCTATTGCCTATTGCCTATTGCCTATTGCCTTGGGCTTAGCGCTATAACAAGTAGACTTAACTATGAAACCAAAAATTATTGTCATTGACGACCACGAATCGGTTCTAGAGGGAACCGTGAGCCAACTGCAAAAGCAATACCCAGAGGCAGAAATTGTTACGGCTAAAACTGCCCAGATCGCTCAAGAATACGTAGAAAGGTTATCCCCTGACTTAGTTGTTGCCGATCTTTCCATTCCCAAGCAGCAGGGGGAGACTGCCCGAACCGATACCGGAATTCAACTGCTCAAAACATTAATGAAACTATACCCTACCCTCAATATAGTTGTTCAAAGCGCTAATATCAAAGCCTTAATCCGTTTAAAACCTGCTATTAATGAACATGAAGGAGGCTTTACCATCGTAGATAAAAGCCTGCCCCAAAAAGAAATGTTAATTAAAGTTGACTGGTCACTTCAGGGATTGATTTACACCCCCAAAGCGATGCGAAATGGCTTGGAAATCAAATCCGAATGGCTAGACGTTCTAACCTTAGCCTTTGAAGAAGGATTACAGGATAGAACCATTGCTCAGCGGATGCAAATCTCCGAGCGCACCGTGCGTAACTATTGGACTAAAGTTCAAGACGTTTTAGGGGTTTATCCAAAACCCGGTGAAAATATTCGCATTAAAACCGAGAAGCGGGCAAGAGAAGTCGGTCTAATCGATTGAGCTATGAAACGTTTTACTGAGGAGGAAATTAAAACCTGGCGGGTAGGATTTATTCCAGGACTAGTCCTGATCGGACTAGTAATCCTATTTCGCCTCACTGGCTCCCTGCAAAATCTAGAATGGATTGCTCTGGATAGTTTTCTCCGTTGGCGTCCTGAGGAATCTATTGATAAAAGAATTCTGATTGTTGGTATTAATGAAGAAGACATCCGAAGCATAGGTACCTATCCCATACCCGATCGAGACTTAGCATCACTGCTGAGAAAACTAGCAACCTATAACCCTAGAGCTATTGGTATTGACATCATCAGAGATTTACGGGTTGAGCCTGGTTACACTGACTTAGTCGCAGCATTTCAGGCTATCAAAACCGTGATTGGCATTGAAAAAGTCTTACCTGGCAAATATGGCGATACCATTAATCCACCACCCACCTTACCCCCCAAACAAGTTGGCTTTGCCGATGCCATACCTGACGCTGACGGACACATCAGGCGCAGTTTACTAGGAACTTCAAATCTCGAAGGAGAGTATAAATTTTCTCTAGCTATACTGCTAGCAGAAGCGTATTTATGTAAACAAGGAATTTGCCTAACCAATGGCACTGATGACCCAATAGCCATGCAGTTTGGTACTACGGAACTCACTCGCTTTCGCCCCAATTCCGGAGGCTATGTCAGAGCCGATGCTGGGGGAAATCAGATCCTAATTAATTTTCGCAATGCTCGGGAACCGTTTCGGATCGTATCCCTCAACGATATCCAAACTGGCAACATTGATCCAAGCTGGATTCGCGATCGCATAGTCCTGATTGGTATCACTAGCCCTAGCGTTAAAGATATTGTCAATGTTTCTGCTATCCCTAGCTCTACTCCTGGATTAGTATTTGGTGTAGAAGTGCATGCTCATACAGTTAGTCAAATCATTAGTGCTGTTCTCAATGGACGACCATTGTTAAGGGTTTGGTCAGATAGCTGGGAATATATATGGATTATGGTTTGGGGCTTTCTGGGTATCAGCCTCGCTAGACTAACTAAGACACCGCGACAGAATCTATTGAGTGTTAGTCTTGCTGGCATTAGTTTGGTGGCACTAAGTTATTTGCTTCTGATCTGGGGTTGGTGGATACCTGTAGTACCAACCTGGTTCGTTTTAACTGTCAATGGTGTCAGCATCAATGCCTTCTATCTATACCAGCAAACCTTAAAATCCCGCATAAATGAACGGCAATATATGATTGATTATACCTTTGACATCATTCATAATGGACCATTACAAACCTTAGCTAGGATACTCAGCTGCACTCAAGATCAGGATTTATCTGATGAGCAATTGCGCTCTCAACTAGAACAGTTAAACCAAGAACTCAGAGCAGTTTATGAATCAGTGCGTCGAGAAACCCTAACCCAAGATAGCAGTATCCATATCGGGATTGATTTAGACCTAGATTTGGAGCAACCCACTCACGAGATTCTCTATGAAGTTTATAGCAATACCCTAGCCTTAAACTTTCCTTGCTTTGAAACCATTCAGGTAAAAATTATAACATTTGACCCAATCGATAGTCCGCCATTAAGTATCGAACAGAAGCGAGGATTGTGTCGATTTATGGAAGAAGCATTGTGCAATGTCGGTAAATATGCCAAAGGGGTAACTCGTCTGAAAGTTACCTGCACCCAAACCGAAGGTATTAATATTATTCGCATTCAAGATAATGGGTTGGGCATTAGCTCATCATCTCAACCCAAGAAATCTAAGCCTTCAGCAGGTCGGGGAACTAAACAAGCTAGAGCACTAGCGCGACAGCTAGGGGGAAGGTTTAAGCGATCGTTTTTGTCTCCTAAAGGAACAGTTTGTGAACTCACTTGGTCTGTTAAAAAAGGTCGATTTTGGTTTTTAAACTAGGTATTATATATAGCAATCATACGACTTGTGAGGTACAAATTTCTGGTTTTTAGGGAGCAGGGAGCAGGGACCAGGGACCAGGGACCAGGGACCAGGGACCAGGGACCAGGGACCAGGGACCAGGGACCAGGGACCAGGGACCAGGGACCAGGGACCAGGGAGCAGGGACCAGGGACCAGGGACCAGGGACCAGGGAAGAGGTAAAAAATAATGTGTACCTCATGAGTCCTAGAAACGCTATATTAGCTGATAGCTGATAGCTGATAGCTGTTAGCTGATAGCTGATAGCTGATAGCTGATAGCTGATAGCTGATAGCTGATAGCTGATAGCTGATAGCTGATAGCTGATAGCTGATAGCTGTTAGCTGTTAGCTGATAGCTGATAGCTGATAGCTGTTAGCTGTTAGCTGTTAGCTGTTAATCATTTATTAATGGCAATTTTAAATTTTTAATTTTATGATGTTGGCATAATTAGAGGCTAATTTAATGAAGAGAAGATTTCAGTTACTCAACCATTGCTTAGATAATCACCGATTGACTATTGGTGTGTTTAGTCTATTTTTAGGGATGACAACTGTAGCCCTAGCCGACTATAAACCACCTTCTGAGCCATCTCATCCCGAACAACCTACAATTATTAGCGGTACCAGGGGAGGATGTTCTAAGAATGGACAAGCAAACTTAACTACACTAGCTCCTCAGGAACATATTGGAAAAACTGTTTCGACTCACCCAACCTTTGCTTGGTTTGTACCGGATGCTGAAGCATTGCCAATGAAATTTCAGCTTTATCAAGATGATGTAAATGAGCATCCCCAACCCATACAAAATATTGAATTGCAAACAACACCAGGAATAATGACTCACTCACTATCAGAGGATGAACTAGGCTTATCCGTGGGACAGAGATATCTTTGGCAAGTGGTCATTATGTGTGAACCCAATCATCCATCGAGTGCTATCATAGCCCAAGCTTATATCGATATCGTTCAAAAGTCACCAGATTTAAAAATAGCCCTTGCTGCAGCCACTAACCCCGTTGATAGGGCAGATATCTATGCTGACAAAGGTTTCTGGTATAATGCCTTCGGTGAAGTTGTGGGTTCTGCTGACGATGCTAGACATAGAGAGTTAAAGCTAAATCTTTTAACTGATTTAGCAAAAATCGAGGCATCTGGAAATTCACACTATGCCAGCCAAAAGAGTGAGCGAATCAAGCAGATTTTAGAGATAGAACGGAAAGCCCGTTTGTAACTAAGTTAAGTGTAAGCATTTAGCTAATGCGCTACGCGCAGGCTACGCCAACAGCTGATAGCTGACAGCTGACAGCTGAATGCTTACCACCATAGTGAAAGTTAACACCGATAGACAACTTCAAATCAAGTTTTGCAGTTTTCAGCAATAGTCATAGTATAATTATGCATTTACTGTTTCTCAACTTGGAAAGTAAGTTAGCATAAAACGTGAATGCATTACCTGTTTCATTCTTTTATTGTATTAAGTAAGGGAACAGTTAGTCGAGGAGACAAGCATGGACTACTGTTTCCGATTCCTTCAATAGTTGTTGATAGTTTTTGGTCTGCTCAAGGTACCTAGTCATTTATAGGTGCCTTTTTGTTAACAGTGCAGCTCTCCCGGCATTTTGGGATAAACTGTAGAATACGTTACAAATTAAAATTTGGTGGGTTAACTTAGATGTAGTTGAATGACCAAAGTTTTGGAAGCTCTTGAAATCCCGTAGGTTGGGTGGAGAGAGGACACCCAACGCAATCGGTTGTCGTGGTTGGGTTGAAGTATGAATCCCAACCTACATCGACGCCTATTTGTCAGTCAATCAGATAGTGTAAGTTCACACCGATATACAACCTCGAAGTAAGTGTTGCAGTTTTTAGCAATCGTGATAGCGTAATTGTGCAGTTGCTGTTTCTCAACTTGGCAAGTAAGTTAGCATAAAACGTGAATGCATTACCTGTTTCATTATTTTAATGTATTAAGTAAGGGAACAGTTAGTCGAGGAGACAAGCATGGACTACTGTTTCTGATTCCTTCAATAGTTGTTGATAGTTGATAGTTTTTGGTCTGCTCAAGGCACCTAGTCATTTATAGGTGCCTTTTTGCTCACAGTGCGGCTCTCTCGGCCACAGCCCAGACCCAGTAATATCAAGTCTGGTTGAATAGCCATAATTATTCAGGAGAGGGTGGGAGGTGTGGGGAGATGGGGAGATGGGGAGATGGGGAGATAGGGAGATAGGGAGATAGGGAGATAGGGAGATAGGGAGATAGGGAGATAGGGAGATTTTTATTAAGGGTAATTATCCTGAGCTGCTTGTCACCCCTGACAGACCTCAATCCAAGCTACGATGTTCTTCCTTGTATGGAAGTAGCCCATTTAATAACACCCCAAGAATGCTAGAAAGTCCAATCCCTGTCTTGATGCAATAGCGAGTGGGGGAAACCACGGCAGTTGCTCATGGGGGGAACCACGGCAGTCGCTCATGGGGGGGACCCCCAAGACCGCGCTGCCTCCCCAAGACCGCACTGCCTCCCCAAGACCGCGCTGCATCGCTTCCAAGGCAAACCCTCCTGCCTTGACGCTCATTTCCCCTACCCCTAGCATTAAAATTACAGCAACGATCACAAGATTACGGGGTTGTAATAAATCTGCGCTAGAGCGAACAATACTATTCATGCCAATTACCACAATTGTACCAAATAAAACAATTAAAATTCCTCCCATGACTGGCACAGGAATGGTTTTTAAAAGGGCTTCTAACTTTCCTAAAAAAGAGAGTAAAATAGCGATAATAGCTGCCCAGGTCATAATCGCTGGATTAAACGTTTTGGTTAAGGCAACTGCCCCTGTAACTTCCGAATAGGTGGTGTTGGGAGGGCCACCAACAAAAGCCGCCAATATTGTTGATAACCCATCCCCTAACAGGGTGCGATGTAAACCGGGTTCTCGAAGATAATTATTTCCAGTCACAGAACTAATGGCTAACACATCCCCAATATGTTCAATGGCAGGAGCGATCGCAACGGGTACAATAAATAAAATTGCCGGTAAACTAAAACTGGGTCTGGTAAATTCTGGAATTTGAAACCAAGGAGCTTGACTAACAGGTGTAAAATCCACCATTCCTAAGGGTAAAGTTACCAGATCACCGACTCCTATCCCCATCAAAATCGGAACTAATCGTAAAAAACCCCGCCCTAAAATTGCAGTTAGCATGGTGGCTAGTAGAGAAACCATTGCTACACTAATAGCCATCCCTTCGGTGAATTCACTCATAAGTTGCTGACGCTTTTGTCAATTCTCTTGGTGCGCATTCCCGTGGGCGTTGAAACCTCGCGCCGGGGTTGCACCGCTGCTTAAAGGTTATCTTACACTGAACTGAGTGGGGACGCTTGGAAATAATCCCATATCATAACTAGGGATTGATTCAGTAATTCCTCAAGGGACATTACCCACCAAAGCTGATAAGATTCCAAACAACTAGGTTATAACTTTATATAAGTTGATAATTACAAACAAAAAGGGAACAAGCTATGGAACAGAAAGCAACTGCGTCTACTAAACTAGTCACCGGTAACTTTGTGGTGATCCAGGGAGATATCAATCGCAGAATTGGCGATGGTGGTGCTAGCCTCTGGAAAAAGACTTTCAACACAGAAGGACGCTACAAGGGCGGCGCTGCCATCCTGATGTTGATGGTTAAAGGATTGACAGCAACCGACAGTGATGCAGAGGTCAAAATCAATGGTAAAAGTGTAGGGAAGATCTACTCCTACGAGGGAGCTAATCCCAATCACTGGTTTACCCAAATCATTAACATTGGTGCTGGAATACTCAAGGATGGCGATAATGAGCTGGAGGTTGAAGCCGTAGATTTACCAAACCCCTCTGCTGGCGACCTCTATAACGATTTTTACATACGGGATGTGGTTTGCTTCTTCCAGCGGGAAGATTAGGAAACGTCTATAGCGAAAGTATAGTTTAGGACATAGTTTTTGGTTTAAAGGGAACAGGGAATAGGGAATAGGGAATAGGGAATAGGGAACAGGAAACAGCGGATCTCGGAGCAGAAATTATGTTTTAACCTTTACTTCTACTGCTATAGTTTCAGTTTCTATTTTTAAGGGGGTAGGTAAACTACCTGATCAGGCTAGTTTACCTACCCCCGCCCGACTCCCGATTCCCGACTCCCGACTCCCGACTCCCGACTCCCGATTCCCTAATTCCCTATTCCTTTACTCGCTCACCAGTCAAGCTAAAGGCACGAGCTTCAGTAATTTTAACTAGAACTAGCTCACCTTTGAGGTGATTAATATCCCCAGTGAAGAACGTCAGACGATTTCCTTTGGTTCTGCCCATGACTTGAGTATTGTCTTTGGGATTCTGGTCTTCCACCAGCACTTCCTCAATCCGTCCCAGATAACGTTGCGATCGCTCAGCTGCTTTTATCGCAACTAGGTGGTTGAGACGTTGAAGGCGATCGCATTTGACCTCCTCAGGGAGCTGATTTTCCCACAATGCGGCTGGTGTGCCAGGACGAGGAGAATAGGCAGCGGTATTGAGCTGGTCAAAGCCAATATCTTCTACTAGTTTTAGGGTATTTTCAAATTGTGCTTCCGTTTCCCCAGGAAAGCCCACAATCGCATCTGCACTAATCGAAGCATCGGGCATATAGTCTCGAATGGTATTAATAATACGGCGATATTTCTGGTGGGTATAGCCCCGTGCCATAGCTTTGAGAATATCGTTATCCCCAGATTGGAAGGGAATGTGGAAATGTTCGCACACTTCCGGCAACTCGTGACAGGCACGGATCAGACGTTCTGTAAAGTAGCGGGGGTGACTGGTAGCAAAGCGGAGCCGCTCAATCCCGGGTACATTGCTAACATAATACAGTAAATCTGTCAAGGTGTGCTGATGCCGCCCCGATTCAGTCACCCCTGGTAAGTCACGTCCGTAAGCATCAATATTTTGTCCCAAGAGGGTGACTTCCTTATAGCCTTGCCGTCCTAACTCCTCCATTTCTGCCCGAATCGCTTCTGGAGTACGGGATTGCTCTAAACCTCGGACATTGGGGACTACACAGTAGGTGCAGCGTTCGTTACAACCATAAATTATATTTACCCAGGCGCTAATGCTGCTGTCCCGTCTTGGTTTAGTGATGTCTTCAACAATATGAATTGGTTCTGTAGCAACTAGCTGGTTGCCATCAAATACCTGGTCTAGCAAATCCCCTAAACGATTGGCGTGTTGCGGTCCCATGACTAAATCAACTTCTGGGACTCGCCGCAGCAGTGCTTCTCCCTCCTGTTGTGCCACACAACCCGCTACTACCAAGGTCAGGTCTGGTTGTTGGTGTTTGCGCTTTGCCTGTCTTCCTAGGTAGGAATAAACCTTTTGCTCAGCATTATCTCGAATAGTGCAGGTGTTGTAGAGAATTAAGTCAGCCTCGTTGGGATTTTCTGACCACTGGAAGCCGATATCTTCTAGGATTCCAGCCATCCGCTCGGAGTCGGCTTTGTTCATCTGGCAGCCAAAAGTGGTGATATGGTAGCGGCGGGGAAATGAGGTCATCTTACGTTAAACAGCTAAGGATTCGATCAGGGGATCTCCTCTAATTATAGATTTGTTAGACCTACTCTTCTTTGTGATCCCTCTGCCAAAGGTCAACTACACCCCTAGACAAAACCTATAGATAGTTAGCAGCATTTTTCTCTAATCAACATTTTATTAACCAGAAGTTTGGTCTGCTTGCTTTACCTTGATTGACTCTTTAATTATATCCGTAAATACACCTATTTTAAACATCAAGCTATTTCTATATATCCCTAAACTTATCGTTTTTATTGGATTTTAATTAAGTTAAACTAGTATTTTTTTGCTTGTTTTATTATTTTTAATATTTTTTTTTACTTGATTATTTATTTAAAAATCATGCGGATATTGCTGAAAAAGTTGTGAAGTAATGAGTATAAACTTTGAGCAAGGTCACCACAATGGTTTTTCAAAGCTATATCTTGTTGTCTACTCTGTTAGTTACGGTTTTAGGAAGTAATTTTTACCTAGGTGAGTCTAGTTTTCGAGAGGGATATCAGTCTGATTATTTTGAACATCAATTACTAGCTGTACAGCCGGAAAGCTGTCCTCCAGGAAGCGGACGGCGAGAGACTTATGATTGTTTAAGTTGAAAGTATTTAACGTTAATTATTTAGCTAGATACTGCAGGAATTAATAGCTAAATTTCAGGTGAATTTATCAGGTAAATTGAAAAGACTACTACCTGGATTTCCACTGACCATGAAAGCTGAAGGGGATAACCTTTGGTAATCCCAGACGACATATCGGTTCTTGATTTAGGGTGTTTCTACTAAATACCATCACTTCACTAGTATCAGAATTTCCGTCATACACAACTGTTAATATCCAACCCTGGTCAGGATTAAGGCTATCTGGTGCATAAACGGGTTCCGAGAGATAGCGATTTTCCCCTAAATCAGCCACAATCAAGGTGCCAGTTTTGTGGTCAAAACATCCAATTGCACCCAATAATTCTTTACTAATATCGACCACTTCGCGATGTACTGATAGATAAGTATGAGATGAGAATTGTCCTACTAGCTGTTGCGGCACCACAGGAAATTCACAGCTTCTATCCAACAACTGTTGTAACTGCACAACCTGACCAGTGTCAGGATTGATTCGGGCTTGCCACAGGGTTCCTTTCGCTTTGGTCTTAGTTTGACCAGTGGCAACTTCTTTCAAATACTGATTGGTCTGAAAGTCAGCATAACGGACAAAATCAATCACGATCAAGCCATCTTTCTCCACATAACCATTGCTGAAGTGCCACTGATACCAGGGTTCAGCTTCACCGCGACTGACTTCACTAAGGCTGTCACAATCTACGATAATAATTTGGGTTGACTTATTTGGGTGCCACTCCATAGCATCACCATAGCTGCACCAACCCAGAGCTACTTTCAGGAAATTCACTCGCACTGGGGGTACAAAAAATACTAGATACGGCCCTGCCAGAACAAAATCATGGATGAAGGGCAAACCCTCTAGCTGTACTGACCCTTGTTGGATAATTTTGCCAGTGGAGTTGCTTTTGTAAATGTTGAGTCTGCTATTGAGTTCAGCAGTCAGTCCAAAGTTGAAAATCTCTCCAGTTTTGGGATCAATCTTGGGATGGGCAGAAAAGCTTGCTCCTTTGCCTAGGCCAGATAAGTCATCAGTGCCTCTGGTTTCTAAGGTTTGCAGGTCTAAGGCATGGGGATGACCACCTTCCCATAGGGCTAACAATTTATCTGGTAATGGTAGCACTGAGGTATTGGCAGCATTTTTAACTGGCTTACTCCAGCGTTTCCAGATAGGTCCTGGTGTTGTCATGCCATAGTTGGGGTACAGTAATTTGTCAGCAGCTGCTTCTGCTTGATAGCCAGAGGTTTGGACGTAGCGATAAACTCCTGTGGCACCACCAGGGGTAAAATGTACTGCTAAAATTGCTCCATCACCATCAAACCAATGTCCAACCGGTACACCACCTCGCTGTAACCGTGCAGGACCATTTCTATACAGAGAACCTCGCAACCCTTCTGGGATTTTGCCAGAGATGACCGGGAGGGCAGTAGGCGGAAATTCAGTTGCCGGTTTTGCGATCGCATTCGCCCAGCCTTTTGTTGTAGATGCTTGAGGGATCATGTTTTAAAGGGAACAGGGAACAGGGAAGAGTGTGGGGAGATGGGGAGATGGGGAGATGGGGAGATAGGGAGATAGGGAGATAGGGAGATGGGAAACATTTTTATAGTGAGGTGGAATGGGCATCAGGCGTGGAACTGGCATCTTGCCAGTTTCATGGTTATTTGCGGGCGGGCAGGATGCCCACTCTACTTGATAGTGAGGTGGAATGGGCATCAGGCGTGGAATGGGCATCTTGCCAGTTTCATGCTTATTGTCGGGCGGGCAGGATGCCCACTCTACTCCTATTCAAAAGAAGATTCAGCAACGCCGTAAATTTTAGTCTTACCCCGATTCCCGATTCCCGATTCCCGATTCCCGATTCCCGACTCCCGATTCCCGACTCCCGATTCCCTATAGTTATTAGCCAGCAACTGCTGTTGCTTCTGGTTTCTCGGCAGACTCCTGATCTTTGCGCTGGATCAGTTCAATCTTGTATCCACTCGGGTCTTCCACAAAAGCAATCACTGTTGAACCATGCTTCATCGGTCCTGGCTCCCGCACTACCTTACCACCAAGAGATTTAATTTGGTCGCAGGTTTGGTAGATATCGTCTACACCAAGGGCAATATGACCGAAAGCATCCCCGATGTTGTACTGATCAACCCCCCAGTTATAGGTTAGTTCAATAACCGTGTTGTCAGATTCATCCCCGTAGCCTACAAATGCTAAGGTAAATTTTCCCCCTGGATAGTCCTTCTGACGGAGCAGCTTCATGCCTAGGACATCGCAGTAAAACTTGATCGATTCCTCAAGATTGCCGACTCGCAGCATTGTGTGTAGCATTCGCATTAGCTTAGTGTCTCCTCTTGAATCAGTCAATTCGGTTCTATTGTATAGCAGTTGTTAGAGGGAGCAGGGAGTAGGGAGTAGGGAGTAGGGAGTAGGGAATCGGGGAGTCGGGAATCGGGAATCGGGAATCGGGAGTCGGGAGTCGGGAATCGGGAAGAAATCCTGTTTACCTGATGAGTATCAGAATTGCTATAGCATTTTGCTTTGATATCTGAAATATAATTGAGAACCCAGCGCTATCCCTCGAATTCTGATCAAGGTCAGGTTTGGAGGTCTCTCTACTAGACCTGGCAGAGTTTACGAGCTTCTTGTGTCTAGAGTAGAGTTGATTATTCTACAGTTCATTTAGCGATCGCATTTTCCCACTCCCGATTCCCGATTCCCGTTCCCCTCCTGGGAGGGGTTAGGGGTGGGTTCCGATTCCCTACTCCCTGTTCCCTTCAACCAACTAACCTTCAACCCTAAACATGGTCACTTGGGATCCCTATCTAGCATCAATCCGTCAAGAGTACGCCCAATGGTGGCACGTTTATACCCTGACCGATGTCGAAGACCGCAAGCGCAAGGAGCAGCAAGCAACCCCTGGGCTGTTTAACTTTGACCTGATGGTGCAAACCATCAAGTCCGAGCAGCTACAAAGAGACCAGAATCGGGAAGAAACTGAGCGGTTGCCTGTGCTGGCAGGATTGCGGAAGTATGCTGCGGAGCATGTTTTACTGGTAGGACGTCCGGGGTCCGGTAAATCCACAGCCTTAGTGCGATTGTTGGGGGATGAAGGGATACAAGACAAAATTCCAGTACTGGTGGAACTGCGATATTACCAGACATCCGTGTTGGAGTTAGTGAAGCATTTCCTAGAAAGCCATCTTGGTCAACCGCTGGACTCGAAGGAGATCGAAAAACTACTGTTTGATCGACAATTATTGCTACTGATCGATGGCGTAAACGAGCTACCGTCAGAAGCAGCACGCCTGGATTTGACTAAGTTTCGGCAGAAATACCAGAAGACTACTCCCATGATTTTCACCACTAGGGATTTAGGAGTTGGTGGTGACTTAGGGATTGAAAAGAAGTTGGAAATGCAACCCTTGAGTGCAGACCAAATGTCGGAGTTTGTCCGAAAGTATTTGCCTCAACAGGGGGAGCAAATGCTTAACCAATTGGGCGATCGCTTACGGGAGTTTGGGCAAACTCCCCTACTATTGATGATGCTGTGTGCCCTGTTTCAGGATAAGGGAGAGATACCGTCAAATCTGGGTTTAGTCTTTCGCTCATTTACCCAGTTCTATTCTAAGCAAATCAAGCAAGATGTTAAGGTTTCCGATAATGAATCAAGAAAATTTTGGCCTGAGCTGCTGGAACAGTTAGGGTTTGTGATGACAACAGGGGATAACCCTGATAAACCCGAGGAGATAAGCGTTGCTATTGCCAAGACCAAAGCCGAAGAAATTTTAACTAACTATCTACTTAAGAAAGCTGTTGTTAATCCTAATGTTTGCGCCAAGACTTGGCTTGATGACTTACTCAACCATCACTTGATTCAACCATCAGGAGAGTTGATTGAGTTTCGACACCAACTGATCCAAGAATACTATACAGCGGAATATTTATTGAAGCAATTACCACGTCTTAGTGATCAGGAGTTACAACAGGACTATCTCAATTATTTGAAATGGACAGAAACTCTGGTGCTAATGCTGCAATTGGTAGACAATCCAAAGCAAGCAAAGCGGGTGGTAAGGTTAGGGTTAGCAGTGGATTGGCAACTGGGAGCCAGGTTAGCAGGAGCAGTAAAACCAGAGTTTCAGGAGCAGACTGTTGGGTTAGTGGCTCAGTTAAAGGTTCCGAAGTTTTTTAAGGTTGAGCTGTTGGGAATAACTGAATCAGATAGAGCGATACCTGAGCTAACTAAATGCTTGGATGATGACGACTCTTCTGTGGGTATTATGGCGGTATATGCTCTGGAAAAAATTGGTACAGAAGCCACGATTGATCCGTTAATTCAATGCCTGGATGATGACCACCATTCTGTCCATAGGAGTGCGGCAGAAGCTCTGGGTAAAATCGGGATAGAAGCCACCATAGACCCCTTAATTAAATGCCTGGATGATGACCACTATAATGTGCGTAGGAGTGCGGCATCTGCTCTGGGAAATATCGGGACAGAAGCCGCTATAAACCCCTTAATTAAATGGCTGGATGATGACCACTATAATGTGCGTTATAGTGCGGCATTGGCTCTGGTAAATATCGGGACAGAAGCCACTATAAACCCCTTAATTAAATGGCTGGATGATGACGACTATAATATGCGTATAAGTGCGGCATCTGCTCTGGGAAATATCGGGACAGAAGCCGCTATAAACCCCTTAATTAAATGGCTGGATGATGACCACTATAATGTGCGTAGTAGTGCGGCATTGGCTCTGGTAAATATCGGGACAGAAGCCACTATAAACCCCTTAATTAAATGGCTGGATGATGACCACTATAATGTGCGTCTTCATGCGGCATATGCTCTGGGAAATATCGGGAGAGAAGCCGCTATAAACCCCTTAATTAAATGGCTGACAGAAGCCGCTATAAACCCCTTAATTAAATGGCTGGATGATGACCACTTTTGGGTGCGTAGGAGTGCGGCATCTGCTCTGGGAAATATCGGGACAGAAGCCGCTATAAACCCCTTAATTAAATGGCTGGATGATGACCACTATAATGTGCGTTATAGTGCGGCATTGGCTCTGGTAAATATCGGGAGAGAAGCCGCTATAAACCCCTTAATTAAATGGCTGGATGATGACCACTATAATGTGCGTAGGAGTGCGGCATTGGCTCTGGGAAAAATCGGGACAGAAGCCGCTATAAACCCCTTAATTAAATGGCTGGATGATGACCACTATAATGTACGTAGGAGTGCGGCATCTGCTCTGGGAAATATCGGCACAGAAGTGGCGATTGACCCATTAATTAAATGGCTGGATGATGACCACTCTTGGGTGCGTAGGAGTGCGGCATTTGCTCTGGGAAAAATCGGGACAGAAGTGGCGATAGACCCCTTAATTAAATGTCTGGATGATGATATCTATGATGTGCGTAGTAGTGCAGCAGAAGCTCTGGGAAAAATCGGGACAGAAGTGGCGATAGACCCCTTAATTAAATGCCTGGATGATGATATCTATGATGTGCGTAGTAGTGCGGCATCTGCTCTGGGAAAAATCGGGACAGAAGCCACCATCGACCCCTTAATTAAATGGCTGGATGATGACGACTCTTCTGTGCGTTATAGTGCGGCATCTGCTCTGGGAAAAATCGGGACAGAAGCCACTATTCCTAAACTAATTAATCTGCTGAACAACGAAGAATTGGCAGCAACTAATGATAAAGATACTGTTCAGGAAACCATAAAAGCTATTACAGCCATTCAAGAGCGCTACCAAGTCTACAACCCAACCTATCGTCCCAAACCAATTCCCAAACCCGATCCTCCCAAATTTATTACCACTCAAACCATATACATCCTCCACCTCTCGGACCTCCACATCACCACCCCTGACCAAGCTACCCTTTGCTCAAACCAACTCGCCCAAGACCTCAAGCAAGACCTTGAAATCCCTAAGCTTGATGCTCTTATCCTCTCCGGTGATATCGCCAATAAGTCTACTCCAGACGAATACCAGGCTGCACAACAGTTTATCGACAACCTCCGCCAAGACTTCCCCCTAGACCCGAAGCAAATTGTCCTAGTTCCCGGTAACCATGACCTCAACTGGGAACTAGCAGAGGAGGCTTATGAGTTACAGTATCGCAAAAAATACCACGGTGAACTAAAAGAGGGTCACTACATCAAAGTCAGTGAAGAGGTGATTGAAGTCCGAGACGAAGCCAAATACCAACAACGGTTTGCCCACTTCAGCCAATTCTATCAAGCTATCAAAACTGAACCCTATCCCCTCGACTATGACGAGCAAGGGATTATCGACTATTTCCCAAACCAAAACGTGCTGATCCTAGGACTAAACTCGGCTTGGCAACTGGATCACCACTTCAAAGACCGTGCTAGCATTCACTCAGGTGCTCTGAGCAAGGCTTTGAGCGAGATTCGCCGTAATAAAGACTACCGCAACTGGCTGAAAATAGCGGTTTGGCACCATCCCCTCAATAGTGTTGGAAGCGATAGGATTACCGACCAAGGATTCATGGAACGACTCGCTGTTGCTGAATTTCGCTTGTTCCTCCACGGGCACATCCACAAAGCCCAAGCCAGCGTTTTCAGTTACGACAAAATCCCAGGTGGGCGCAAACTCGATGGAATTTGTGCTGGCACCTTTAGCGCACCGACCTTTGAACTACGATCCGCTTATCCCTGGCAATATAATCTACTGACATTTGAAGGTAATCAGCTCACTGTCCGGACTCGCCGCCGGGAAGAAGCCAATGGTGCTTGGAAACCTGATTCACGGTGGACTCAGGGTCCAGGACTTGGTAGTTTGGATTATTATTCCATTGACTTGTAGGGAGTCGGGAGTCGGGAGTTATGTTGTGCCAATAGCTGCTCAAATTCCTCAAGGGAGTTACTCTCAAGAGAGTGATCAATCAACTGTTTCAACCCAGAGATATCCTCTATGCTATTAATCGCTGCCACCAATTCCGCTGATACCGATTCAAAGTGATTTTGTAAAATTTTAACTACTGTCCCTTGTAAACCTTGCCGATATTCTTGAAGTCCTTGTTGAAGTCCTTGTTCCACACCCCTCTTCATTGCCCTTTCTTCCACTCGACTAATTAAAGGCATCTGTCTTTCCTCCTGATAACGTTCGAGTTCTTGATTCAGCTCCTGTTCTAACTGTTCCGGTAAAGCCATCATCTGGTCAATACACTGGAATAGCTTCACTATATCGTTTTTACTATAACCTTGTTCAAAAAGTCTCCGAACCAGGTACCACTTCCATCGCTTGCGCTCCATCGGTTGTTTATGGGTGGCTTTCGTTTTTAAATGAGCCATCACCACTACTGCAAAGCGATGCAGCGCGGTCTTGGGGGTTTCCCCCATGAGCGACTGCATCAAGACAGGGATTGGTACTCGATTCCAACACCTGCCACATTGACTCATAGTTGAGTAATTTAATAATCGGAAATTCTAGACTCAGCCGACAACCTCCCAAGCCATATTCATAGGATGATGGAGACCAAGAAGCATTCTCATCCCCCAATACCGCTAAGCTAATCACAGGTTTTTCGTAGAGGTCAAATGCCCTGTAATGATATTGGTACATTCGTTTGGCAAAGGTTGATTCTTTTTGGCTTTGTACCTCTACATGAATCAAGACCCAAGTTTCATTTCCACCACAGAGCCACACCTGGAATAATTTATCAGCGATCCGTTTTCCTGACTCAGCCGCACCAACTATCTGCTGTAGCTCTGTATCAAGGGCTTGGGGTGTCTGGTTCCAATCAATCAGAGTGTGAACTTCGGGAAAACAAAACTGTAAAAATGACTCAAAATACGCTTGTAATGCTTCTTTCCAAGGATTGTCATAGTCAGCTATTGCTTCACTCATTTCTATCTTTTCATACTACACTAACACTAACAACCATCTAAACACAAAGAGACAACTGCTCTCATTTATGTCATGGTATTCAATGTATAAAATTGTAGATAAAAATATAATACTATGGAGAGATTAATCCTCAAATTACTGAAAGCAATCTCTAGGATTTATAAAATAGGTTAAGTACACAATTTTTGAATTTTATGGAAATTGTTCTAGTTCCTGGTAACCATGACCTGAACTGAAAGCAAAAGAGGCTGAAGTAATGCGATGCTCTGAAAGAGCCGCTACGCGAACGCAAAAAATACCAAGGTCAAATCGAACAGAGTTGAAAATAGGGGTTTGGGACTATCCCAGAGCTAATGCTGGATGCGATGGCCTTTCGGCCACGCTACGCGATTGGCCGTAGGCCACGCTAAAAGCGAACGCATTACTGACCTTGGATTCATCGAACAACTTGCCCAAGCTGAATTCCGCTTATTATTCCATTGACTTGTCTTGAGTCGGGAATCGGGAGTCGGTGTAAGACGAAAATTTACTGTACCTCGTCAGTATGATAAACGCTATAAAAATGTTTCCCATCTCCCCATCTCCCCATCTCCCCAAACTTCCCACACTCCCTGTTCCCTGTTCCCTGTTCCCTGTTCCCTTAGCGCACTAATGCCTCTTTCTCCAACAACAGTGTCACAGGACCATCATTCTCTATACAAACCTCCATCATAGCACCAAACTCACCAGTTTCTACCCGCAACCCACTCATCCGTAACTTATCCACAAATAGTTGATATAATGCCCTAGCGTATTCTGGAGCAGCGGACTGACTAAAGGAAGGGCGACGTCCTTTGCGACAATCTCCGTAAAGGGTAAACTGGCTAACCACCAATAGCTCACCACCTATATCCTGCACGGACTTTTCCCAACGGTCATTACCAGTAGTGCAACATTTAACCTGTGCAAACCTACTTATCAGCAGGAATGACCTGTATAGCACCAGGTGAAAACCTGGTGGTTGATTAAACTAAGCCGGTGAGTCGCCCCACCGACTCGTCTTCAGAACCGGA